>CAWVXN010000113.1:0-8280 GCA_963933695.1 uncultured Myxococcales bacterium
CAGTCTGGGACCCAGCCCAAGCACCCCTTCGAATCCAGCGCCTCTGCCGGAAAGCTCCGTCGGCCACCCGCGGCCCATCTCGCCCTAGGCGCCGAAGGAGAGGCCCGAGCCGAGCTGTACCTGAAGGCCAAAGGCTACCGCATCATCGCGCGCAACGTCCGTGCAGGGGGCGTCGAACTCGACCTCGTCGTTCGACACAGGCGCACCCTGGTCTTCGTCGAAGTCAAGACTCGCCGCAGCCGACGTTTTGGACCGCCCGAACTGGCGGTCGATGCCGGTAAACAGGCGCGCCTGGTGACCGGCGCAAGAGCTTGGCTGCGCGAACACGGGCGTGGGGTCGAGAGAGCCCGAATCGACGTGGTCGCCTGGCAGGTCGAGGCCCGGAGCGGAGAACCGGACCAGTGGCGACTTCGCCACTTCGAAAATGCAT
Source organism: uncultured Myxococcales bacterium (assembly GCA_963933695.1). Taxonomy (GTDB): domain Bacteria; phylum Myxococcota_A; class UBA9160; order UBA9160; family UBA4427; genus JAZXM01. The sequence goes on from CAWVXN010000113.1 coordinate 431, forward strand.
TCGAGGCCGACGAGCCGCCCCGGGGTCGCCGGCGCCTCTGGTGATAAGCATCGACATCGCTAGGCTTCGGGATCAATCAATTCAAGCTCGAGGAGGCGTGTGCTTTGGCAGGAGAATCACCACGAAGGGTCGACAAGCCCTGGGGCCACGAATTGATCTGGGCCGAAACGGACCGCTACGTGGGCAAGATCATCGCCATCGACCCGGGCCAACGGCTATCGCTCCAGTACCACGAGCGAAAGGACGAATCCCTCATTGTCCTGCGCGGCCCGCTGCGGCTGCACCTGGAAAATTCCGCCGGTGAGCTTGAAATCCACGATCTGGATCCCGGGCAGGGAACCAGAATTCCCGTCGGCCGCCGCCACCGCTTCGAGGCCCTAGAGGACCCCGTCGAGTTGGTGGAGGTATCGACGCCCGAACTCGACGACGTGGTTCGCCTGGAGGACGACTACTCCCGAGAAGGGACCTCCGAGCCCTGAAGGCTCGGCTCGGCGAATCAGTCCTCCGAACCTTCCTTCGTTTCTTCTGCGCTGGCTTTGGCGGCAGCCGCTTCTTCGGCGGCGCGCTTGGCTTCCTCGGCCTCCTTCTTGGCGGCGCGCTTGGCGTCGGAAGCACTCAGCTTCTTCAGCCGCTCGACCTTCTCCTGGGCCTTGGCCCGCTTGCGCGCCTTGCCTCGCAATTCCCCACCCGACTCGCTGGCCTCCGAGCCCTCGGTGCTCTCCACGACCTCGGGCTCCGGGGATTCCTCCTCCGGCACCACGGCATCGCGCTGGTCCACTTCGTCTGCGGAAATTAGATCCGAGAGATCGCGCACCTTGCTGTGGAGACGGGCCTTCTTGCCCGAGAGGTCGCGCAAGTAGTAGAGCCGTGAACGGCGCACGTAGCCGCGGCTTTTGATGTCGACCTTGGTCACTAGAGGAGACTGGACCGGGAAGATCCGCTCCACCCCAACGCCGCTGGTCACCTTGCGCACGGTGAATGTCTCGCTGTTTCCAGCTCCTCGCCGACGAATCACCAAGCCCTCGAAGACCTGGATTCTCTCCTTGTCGCCCTCTTTGACCCGAACGTGTACACGCACGGCGTCACCGACCCGAAATGGCGGCAGGTCTCGACGTTGGGTCTCTTTCTCGACAAAGTCCAGGCTTCTCATCTCTTGCTTTCCTCTCTGCAGGTGCTCGTTCTTCGCTTGATGCGGCTGGCCGAACCCAACTCAGCCGTCGTTTGATTCATTTCGGTTCCGGCCAAGCAAATCAGGCCTTCGTTCCCGGGTTCGCCGCACTGCCTCTTCTTGACGCCAACGCGCGATCGCGGCGTGGTCGCCTGAAAGCAGCACATCCGGAACCCCATGGCCTCGGTATTCTGGCGGCCGAGTATACTGCGGACCCTCCAGAAGATCTCCCCCAAAGGACTCGTTCTGCGTCGATTCTGGATTTCCCAACACCCCGGGAACCAATCGCACCAGGCCCTCGATCACGACCATTGCTGGAATTTCGCCTCCCGAGAGCACGTAGTCACCCACCGAGAGCTCCTCGTCCACTGCCAGGTCGAGCACTCGTTGGTCGAATCCCTCATAACGCCCACAGACCAAGACGAGCCGTTCCTCCTCCACGAGCGTCTCCAGGCGGGCCTGATCCAGCGGACGGCCCTGGGGCGACAGGGCCACCACCCGACACTTCCGCCCAGGTCCAGCCGGACCGGCGAGCGCTTCGATGGCGGGAACCAACGGCTCGGGGGTCATCACCATGCCGGGTCCGCCCCCGTATGGAGTGTCGTCAACGCTGCGGTGACGGTCTAGGGCCCAATCGCGAAGGGGGTGGACTCGCACCTCGGCCAGCCCTTTTGCCCGGGCCTGGCCCACAAAAGCGGTTTCCACAAAGGGGCCAAAGAGTTCGGGGAAGAGGGTCAGGACATCAATTTCGAGCATCTTCAGTCCTCCTCTTCCAGCAAACCGGGAGGCACCTCGATCACGATTCGCCTCTCCGCGAGATCCACATGCTTCATGATCTCCCGAGCGGTTGGCACCAACACTTGCCCCCGGGCACCCGTCACCACCAAGACGTCGTGGCTCCCGGTGTTCCAGAGCTCCCGAACCACTCCGATTTCTTCACCGGCCTCGGTCTGCACCCCGCACCCCACCAGTTCGTGCCAGTAGAACTCGTCGTCGCCAAGGGGTTCAAGAACCCCGGGGTCGACCAAAATCAGGGAACCCCGCAGCGCTTCCGCAGCGTTTCGATCCTCCACGCCCGACAGGAGAAGTCGGACTTCTCCGGATCGGCCACTCCCCCCTCCCAAAACCGCGTAGCGGCGAGCTTCGGGATCCTCTCGGCTTTCGCCCAGGAAAAGGAACTCAGCGCCCAGGAGATGCTCGGGGCCATCGCCAAACCAGCGCACGCGAACCTGCCCGGCGAGCGCGTGTGCGCCCACAATCCGGCCCAATTCAACGCGCAAGGGATCAGCCACAGGAATCTCCAAAGATGGTTCCTCGGCCGCGCGCCGCCCACAAAGAACGAACGACACCCGGCGAATGCGAAGCGGGGACAAGCTCACCCAGGCCGGAAATGGGGCAGAAAGTCGGGAGATTGAGAATGGAGCTCGAAAAATGAGCTTGGAAATGGCGCTTGATAATGGCGCTTGATAATGGCGCTTGATAACGGCGCCTGAAAACGGCGCTTGGAAATTGAGATCGAAAATCGAAAACACCGGGCCGAGGCCCGGAGTTCTTCAGTCGACGATTTCGAGTTGCAAGTCCGAGCAACCCGGCGTCCTGGCGAGCAGCGCTCGCATGGCCTTCGCCACGCGACCCTGCCGGCCGATGACTCGCCCCCGATCACTCTCGTTCGCTTCAAGCTCGAGGACTCCGTCCTCGGCCACCACCACGTTAATTTCGTCTGGGGCGGAAACCAATGCGCTCGCCACGAAACGAATCAGCTCGGCACCACGCTCTTCGGCGGTCGCCATCAGGAGACCCCCGCCGCGGCCACGGCCCGGCGACGGGCACGTTTAACAAGGCTGCGCACGGTATCACTCATCTGCGCTCCCTTGGCGAGCCACGCCTCGATTCCCTCGATGTCGAGCTTCACATCTTCTTGATCGGGCTTGGGGTCGTAGGTTCCAAGAAATTGCAGAGGACGGCCGTCTCGCTGCTTGCGTTCATCGATGGCGGTCACTCGATAGAAGGGGCGTTTCTTCGAACCCGCCCGAGTCAGGCGAATCTTCACCATGAGCGGTATTTCCTCTTTTAGATTAAAGCGTTCAGCGAATCCGAGGGGCTTGAATCGGCACCCCTTTCGGACTCCCCTAGACAAGGGCCGCGGAGCCTAGAAGATCGTCCTCGCGGGGTCAACCGGGCGGCGCGAGACCCAACCGAACACGGTCCTTCACCTCAAAGCAGTCCGCGCAGGCGTACTGCACCGAGTGAGGGGTGGTCAGCCGCTCGTAATCCCCATCTAGGGCTACCCGGCGAATGCTCGCCACCCGGACCTGGCAGAAATCGCACTCCAACCCAGAATCTCCTGGGTCGTCGCTGCTGGTGCCGTTGAGTCCATCCAATGGGTCGATCCTCCGGTTTTTTAAATTCGGTTCAGGCGGACGGATTGTAACCGACCCTAAAGCGAAGATCCTCCGGCGCCTCTTCGCCCAGCGCCTCGCGCAGCGCCTCCAGCAATTTTGGGCGAAGCATCTGCAACTGCTGGCACCAGACGCTGGAATCCACGCTGACCTCCAGCACCCCCTGGCGCAAGCCTTCGGGCCGGGAATGACTGGCCACTTCGGGCCCGACCGCAAGCGCCCAGTGTTCAACGACCCGAGCCGCTCGGGCCACGTCGCCCAGGCCCAGATCCTCCAGTACCGAACCGACAACCCCGCCCAGCGTACGCAGTTCAGATTTGCGGCGGCCCGCGCCGCGAGCACTCACGCCGATTCCTCGTGCAGACGAAAGACCATCCCGGTGGGAATCTTTGGGTAAAAGAACGTGGACTTCTGAGGCATGACTTCCCCGGCCCCGGTGACACGAAATACATCGTCGGGGTTCAGTGGATTGAGATAGAGGGCCACGGTACCGAATCCCTCGCGAACGTCCCGAGCGGCTCGCTCGGCGCTCTTGGGAAAGCCAACCGCACCGTTCCGAATGTCTTCGGTGGAGAGCCCAAAAACCGAACCGATCACTTCCTCTTCAAGCACTCGAACCACCAGGGCCTCGCCCAGGGGCTCGTCCCGGGTAAAGACGAGGAGCTCTCCCCCTCCCGAGTCGGCCACGAAGGCCATCCGGCCACTTTCTTTGGCCAGGGTCTCGGTGGCCAGAGCCGAAACTGCCCGCGCGTCCCCGGGAGCGGTCACCGAGCGGCAATTCCATCCGGGCATCGCCTGGGCCCACCCCCGTGCGTCCGGGGCAGGCACTTCCCGGACCACGCGGTGAATAGGAAGCAGCAGGCTCCCGGGCGCGTAGGCGTTGGCCAAGTAGGCGAGAGTCGAATCAAAGGGCGCTCCCCCCGATTCATCGCCCAGGGCCCGGCGTTGCTCACGCCTGTATTCGAGGGCGGTCTCGTAGCGATGGTGGCCATCGGCGATCACACAGGGACGATCGGCGAGAAATTCCTGAACCATGCGAATGTCCTGCTCACCCGTGAGCCGAGCAAGCTCATAGTCCACCCCCGCCTCGTCCCGCGCCCGGCCCAACGGGCCCCCCGGTTCGTCGAAGGCCGACTGAAGGCAACCCGCGATGACCTGCTCACGATCCTCATAGAGCATGAACACGCTGGAGAGATTGGCTCGGGCCGCCCGCAGCAATTTCAGCCGATCGGCCTTAGGGCCTGCCAGTGTGCGCTCGTGGGGCAGGATCACTCGGCGGTCATACTCCTCGAGACCGAGTTCACCGTAGAACCCCACGCGTTCGAGGACCTCGCCGCCGGGCGCCGTGAAACGCTGACGAAGGACGTAATAGCCCGGCTGCGAATCTTGAATCAGCACCCCACTGCTCCGCCACGCGGCGAGGGTCTCCGCGATCTCGGAATAATCCGTTCCGGCTTCGTCGGCGACTTCCCGAGTCAACTCGAAGCGAATGGCGTTATGGGGATCTTTATCAAAGAAAAGACTGCGCTCGTCGGCGGCAATGACGTCATAAGGGGGCACGATCACCTTTGAGAGGTCAACACGGTCGACGTCGTAGCGCAGGGCATTAAAGGGGCGGATCGCGGTCATCCGGGGGTCTCTCCTTTGTGGGGCTCGGCGAATTCCCGCCCCTGTTTCGCATTTGAAGTTTCCAGCAAGGGCCGGAGGGTAGCCGCGCTGACGCCGCCCTCGCGCAAAATCTGGGGAGGGACGGCGACAAGGTCGAGCACCGTCGAGGGTTCACTGGATCCCGCGTCCTGGTCCCCTGGGGCCAGTAGATACGGCCCACCGGGCCGACTGGAGCACAGCACCCGGGCCTCGGCCTCGGTTCGCGCCGGGGGCTCACCGCTCGCATTGCAACTCGTGGCCGTCAGCGGCCCGAGACCCACCGACTCGGCGGCCACCACCAGCGCAGCCGCCACGGGGTGCGAACTGCAGCGCACGCCGACGCTCCCGTCCCCGCGAGCAATGCCCGGGGCGAATGCCGCGCGGCAGGGCAAAACCAAGGTCAACGGGCCGGGCCAGAAGAGATTCATCAACGTTCGGGCCAGGGGGCTGATCTCAAAACCGTAGGCCAACAAGGCCGCCTCTCCAGAAACCAGCACCGAAATCGGCTGGTCGTCCGCCCTCCCCTTCCAAGTGGCCAGGGCCGAAATCGCCGCGACCGAGCGCGCCGATCCGGCCAAGCCCCACACGGTTTCGCTGGGGAAGGCCACGCAACCCTCGGCGGCCAGAACTTCGAGCGCCGCCTGTATCCCTTCGCGAAGAGGCGCCGAGCCCGCAGGGGCTTGGGGGTTCTGGGGATTCTGGGGAGTAGTCGAGGAAGGCATCACGGGCGGGCCGAGGCCATCACGATCGGCCGAGGGCACGGAACGCGATGTCCGACCGTTTGTGGGCGCCTTCGAACTCGATCGCCGCCGCCGCCGCATAGGCCCGATCCCGGGCCGCCTGAACGGACTCGCCCCGGGCGGTCACCCCCAGGACCCGACCCCCCGCGGTTTCGAAACCACCCGTAGCGCCCCGCCGGGTGCCCGCGTGAAAAACCACGACACCCTCTTGGGCTTCCGCCGCCTCGAGCCCGGAAATCGGAAAACCTGTGGCGTAGGTTCGCGGATATCCACCCGAAGCCAGGACCACGCAGACCGCCGCTTCTCCCCAGCCCATCGATGCCGCCGGATCGAGTTCGCCCCGAGCCGCACTCTCGAGCAGTTCGGCGAAATCGCCCTCCATGCGCATCATCAGGGGCTGAGTCTCGGGATCTCCGAAGCGGACGTTGAACTCGATCACCTGGGGATCGCCTGCGGCGTCCACCATCAGACCCACAAAGAGAACCCCCACATAGGGATGCCCCTCCTCGGCCATGCCGCGAATCGTGGGCCGCACGACGCGTTCGAGAATTCGTTCTTCGACCGTCTGGTCCACCACCGGCGCAGGCGAATAAGCCCCCATCCCGCCGGTATTTTCGCCCTGATCTCCATCGAGCAAGCGCTTGTGGTCCTGGGCCGCCGCCAGGGTGACAAAGCGTTCGCCATCGCTGATGGCGTAGTACGAGGCCTCTTCCCCTTCGAGCCAATCCTCGATGACCACCCGGCGCCCGGCCTCGCCGAAGCGGCGGTCTTCCATCATCTCTCGTAGGGCACGCTCGGCATCCGCCGTCGACTCACACATGGCCACGCCCTTGCCCGCCGCCAGACCGTCGGCCTTGATGACACAGCGCCCATCGAGCTGAGCCACGTACTCAAGGGCTGCGGAGAGATCCTCGAAAGCCCGATGCTTGGCGGTGGGAATTCCGTGGCGCTCCATGAAGTCCTTGGCGAAGGCCTTGCTGCCCTCGAGCCGGGCCGCAGCAGCCGACGGACCGAAGGTGGCGATCCCCTCGGCGCGCAGCCGGTCGGCGATCCCCGCCGCCAAGGGATCTTCCGGGCCCACAACCACCAGACCCACACCCTGCTCCCGGGCCAGCTTCACCACCGCGTCGAGGTCCCCCGCCGAGACATCGGGATGGCACTCGGCCACAGCTTCCATGGCGGCGCTTCCCGGAGCCGCCAGCACAGACTCCACCTGGGGACTCTGGCCAAGCTTCCACGCCAACGCGTGTTCTCGCCCTCCCCCGCCCACGACCAGCACCTTCAAAAGACCCTCTCCTTCGGTTGGATTTGCGCCGGGGGACTCGTCCCCCCACACGCCTCTCTGGACCCACACCCGCCGGGCCACGGACGTTGAACCCCAAGCGCCTGAGCCGGGGGGCCTTCAGTACCTGGCTTCAGTGCCTGGCTTGTGTGCCTGACTTGTCTGCCTGATCTAGTGCCTAAAATGCCGCACGCCCGTAAAGATCATGGGGACTCCCAAGCGATCTGCGGCCTCCACGACGAGTTCGTCTCGGTTCGAACCCCCGGGTTGAATGATCGCTCGGGCGCCCGCCTCCACTGCGGTCTCGAGGCCATCGGGAAAGGGGAAAAACGCATCGCTGGCAAGCACGGAGCCCTCGAGGGAAACCCCGACTCGCGCCGCCTTCGCGACAGCATTGTGCACCGCGTCCACCCGGGAAGTCGCACCACCGCCGACGCCCAAGGTCCGGTCCGCGGCCGCAAACAAAATGGCGTTGCTCTTGACGTGCTTGACCACCCGCCAGGCAAAATCCAGCGCAATGCGCTGCTCTTCGGTGGGCTCGACCTTGGTGACCACCTTCGCCCCTTCCAGTTCCTGCACCGAGGCGTCGGGTTGCTGGAGCAACACCCCTCCGT
>CAWVXN010000114.1:0-8153 GCA_963933695.1 uncultured Myxococcales bacterium
GCGATTCCGTCGAGGTCCAGGATTATCGGCTCCAGTACCTCACCGCGGAGCCCATCACACGACAGCACTACGGCGGCGCCACCGCACGACTCGCACTCTATAAAGATGGCGAACCCCTGGCCGTCATGGAACCTGAGAAGCGGATCTACTGGCTGGAACAACAGCCGTCGACGATTCCCTCCATCTACTCGACCTGGTCAGAGGACATCTACGTGATCCTCAACGCCATCGAGCCCAACGGTTCGGCCACCGTGAAGATCTATCGAAACCCCCTGGTCAACTGGATATGGGCGGGTGCGATCCTCTATGCCATGGGGGGGATCGCGATTCTCTGGCCGCATCCCCCACGCCCGGGAAGCGAACAGACCGCATGAGCCAACGCAAAGCCACTGACCCTAAAACCATCGGGACCCGAACGCTCCGCTGGGTGGGGGCGACCATTGCGCTCCCTCTCCTCTTGGCCGCAGGATTCGTCGGCGCTCAGGCGCCGCCCCAGGTCACGGGCCCCGAACGCGACGTCCCCAAACCCCCAGCGGGCTCCGGGGTGATCCGGGGCCAGGCCCAGCTGGGAGGAAGCCCGGCTCCGCTGGCGGACCTGCCCATCGCCCTGTACGCCCTGCGGCCGGATGGCTCACCCGGTTTGATGGGCACACGGACCGATTCCGAGGGTCGCTTCTTCTTTGAGGGAATCTCCAGCGCGCAGGATGTCACCTACCTGATTGGTACCGAGTATCTCGGCGTCCCCTTTGCCCAGCGAGCCGTATTTGCCCCGGGGCAGAACGAACTGATCGTCCAATTGACCCTCCAGGAGAGCGTTGAAAGCGGCGAGGCCCTTGAGATCCCCCAGGTGACCTACAAATTTGACTGGGTGGGCGGGCAACTGTTCGTCCAGGTTTCCCATCTTGTCGTCAACCCCATGGATGAAGTCATCTATGTCAACGAGGACCGACGGGATGGCAAAATCCCGATCTTTTCCGCAGCGCTCCCCGAAGACATCACCGAGTACATCGACGGTCAGGGGGGGAAGCGTTCCGATCTCGTCCGCGAAGACAACCGAATCGCCTTCTGGGGGCCTATCTATCCCGGCCCCCAGGATATCCGTTATGGCTACCTCCTGAACGGACCCGACGCCAGCGGCGAATCCCCCGACGAGAAATTCGAAGTCGTGGATGCGTTGCCCTCGGGCGCGGGCCAGTTGCGAGTCCTTGTGGCCGCGGGAACCGATGCGCCCCAGGGCAACGGACTCGCCGATCCTCCCGAGCCCATCGCCATCGACGAAGTCGAATACGCGAGCTACGTCGGTGACGCCGTTGCCCCGGGTGGCCCAGTTCGCCTAACGCTGCCCGTCCCTGCCAGTTCCAGCGATCTGAGCGAACTCGAAATTACCCGGGCCGATTTCTGGGTCGATCACGACGACACAGCCATTCGTGTAAGCGCGGAGATGCATGTCACCGTTGCGGGAACCACCCGTCTGCTGGCTCCGGCCGGCGGGCAACTCCTGAACTTCGACCTGCCCCCGAACGCCGAGTTCCTCGGTCTCAGCGGATCGACCCGCATGCTCGGCGTCGAGCCCAACGGACAAGGCGGCCTGGCGGTTCGCGGCCCCCTGGCTCCAGGCCCGTCGGTCATCGGCTACCGCTACCGAATTCCGGTGGAGGACAGCGCGCAACTCGATCTTCGTTTCGAACGCGGGACGCCACTGCTCAATGTTCTGGTCGCGGACACCGGCGTCATCATCGAAAACGAGCGCCTGCATCGCAAGCGGCCCTTCAAGCAGGGCACCCGCTTCTACCTGCACCGCGAGGCGTACCAAATCGCGGACGGCGAAACCCTCTCCATCGGTTTCACGCCCCTCCAACGGGGTGCGGGGACAACCGCCGGGGGCCGTGCTGTAGCCTTGGCATTGGCCGGCCTCGCGGCCTTTTTCATGGTTTCACCGCTCCGGGGGCGTACGGGTCCGAGCCCAGCGGTAGTGACTTCGGAGCTCGCCCTCGAAAGGGCGATTCTCTACGAGTCCATCCACGATCTCGACCACGACTACGAGACCGGAAAGCTCGACGACGCCGACTTCCGCGTACTACGGGAAGAACTCCGGGCCGACGCCATCGCGCTCATGCGCGAGGAGCGCCTCGCCGCTTCGGAGGACAGCGGAGGGGCGACGGGACCCAGAATCGCAGCCGTACCCGGACCCGAGTCCCCACCCACCTGCCCCAGTTGCGGAATCGCCATCCAGGGTTCCTGGAGCTTTTGTTCCGGATGCGGGAGCGGGCTCGAAGCCGGGCAGGAGCCCGGGTGAATTCTCCCCAGCTCAAGCTGCGGGGAATCCGGAAGCGCTACGCCTCCGTAACCGCGCTGCGGGGCGTCGACATCACCCTTGCCCCCGGCGGAAGCCTGGCAATTCTGGGGCCCAATGGCGCTGGCAAGAGCACCCTGCTGCGGATCATGGCCGGGCTCGCCCACCCCACGGCGGGGCGGATCGAATTTGCCGGGGGGAAGCACGACCGCGGGCAGGTCGGTTACCTGGGCCACGCCACACTGCTTTATCCCGAACTCACCGCTCGGGAAAATTTGATTTTCGCCGGGCGTCTCTACGGGATAGACAGTCCCCAGGCGCGAGCCGACCAGTTGCTGACCGAGGAAGGACTCGGCGCAGTGGCCGAGCGCCGGGCCGGCGGTTTTTCTCGGGGCATGGCCCAGCGCCTCTCCATCGCCCGTGCCCGAGTCCATTCGCCCAAGCTCCTGCTCCTCGACGAACCCTTTACCGGCCTCGACGAGCCGGCCGCCCAACGCTTGACCGAGCGGCTCACGGCCCTTTCCACCGAAGGCCACGGTCTCGTGCTGACCACCCATGAGATAAGCCGCGCCGCCCGGCTCGCCCGGTCCGCGGTGATCCTCGTGGACGGCACGGTCCAGGAATCGATCGACTCCGACGCGATGAGCGAGGCCGAGCTCCGGGCCGCCTACGCTCGAGCCCTGGCGGCTGCCCCGTGAACGTCGCCCTGGCGATCCTGTGGAAGGACCTGGTTAGCGAGTGGCGTTCCCGGGATCGCGTGGTCGCGATGTTGATCTTCTCGATCCTGATGGCGGTGGTTTTTCATTTTGCCCTGCCCGATCAAGATCCCGAGGACCTGCAGGCACTCACCCCTGGGTTGCTCTGGACCGCCTACCTATTCGCCGCGCTCCTGGGGCTCAACCGCTCCTTCGCCCTGGAACTGGAGAACGATGCCCTCGGAGGACTCGCCCTGGCGCCCGGCAATCGCGGCTGGATATTCCTGGGGAAAGCCGCCGCCAACTGGGTCCTGATCTCCATTGTCCAAGTGCTGACAGCCGGGGTTTTCGCGGTCTTCTACCACGTGGACCTCCTTCCCGGGCTGACCGGGCTCGTCTCGGTCGTTGGCCTGGGAACCCTGGGAATCTGCGCCGCTGGCACCCTGCTCGCCGCCATGGCGGTTCGTACGGGCTTTCGCGAAGTCCTGCTGCCGGTTTTGCTCTTACCGGCACTTTTTCCGATCCTGGCAGGAGCCGTCCAGGGAAGCATGGCGGCGGTGGCCGGTAGGCCCGTGCCCTTTGAATCATTGCAATTGCTTTTCGTGATCGACGGCGTCTACCTGATCGTCGCGTTTCTCGGCTTCGACTACGTGTTGGACGAATAAGCGGTGTTCGACGAATAAGCGGTATTGAACGAATAAGCGGTGTTCGACGATTAAGCGTGGCGTCCGGTCGAGGGACCGGGGCCATTGGAGTTAAGATGATTGCTGGGTTCCGGTAACAGGCCCTGGCAATACCATTATGAATGAAGAGGATCAACGGCAATGAAACCCGGCATCGAAACCGCGCCGAATCCCGAGCCCGATATTCCCTCGCCCCTTGAAGCCCAAATGAGTCGCTGGCGCCGGCCCCTGGGCATCGTCCTCGGGCTGCTGACCATCGGGTACGCCTGGTCGGTGGTCACCGCACCCATCGACCACACCCAGGGTGTGATTCAGAAGATCCTTTACGTCCACCCTCCCCTAGCTTACGGCGCGTATCTTGGTTTCGTGATTACAGGGTTCGCCGGAATGGTGTTCCTCGGGCGTGGGCGCGAGGACTTGGACCGCTTGGCCATCGCGAGCGCCGAGGTCGGCGTGATCTTCTGCACCCTGATGCTCGTGACCGGACCGATCTGGGCCCGGGGAACTTGGGGAGTCTGGTGGTCCTGGGATGCGCGCTTGACCGTGACCCTCCTGCTCTGGTTCGTTTATCTCGCCTACCTGCTGCTCCGCAGTTTCGGTGGCCGGAACCCGCGCACCGCACGCTTCGCCGCGGTCTATGGCGTCCTGGGGCTAGTCCTCATCCCGCTGAACTACTACGTGATCGAGATCTTTGGAAGCCGCAGCATGCACCCCGAGAACCTGAAACAGGGCAGCCTTGGAGACGGGATGGGGTTGCCCTTTCTGCTGGGCAACCTCGCCCTCGCCGGGGCATTCTTCTATCTGCTCCTCCTGCGTTGGGAGGTTGAAAGCCAGCGAGCCCGAGAAGACGGGAAAGGTTCGGAAGCGAGAGTCGGCGGCTCACACGGCCCGAGAGATTAGACCTATACAGCCACCCCTCTCTGCTAGGGCGCCCCGCGCGCCGTCACGCCACGGAATCGAGGAGCAAGAACACATGGTCTACCTGCTTTGTGCCTACGGAATCACCTTCGGAACCCTGCTCGTCTACGGCATCGCGCTCTTGCGCGAGCGCCGCCGACTCGACGATTGAAAAAAATGACCTAAATCGGCGCAAGCAAGACCCCCGCCCCTGCATTGAAGCTCCGCGCTCAACCCTCCTTTGTCCCCCAGGGGGCAATGGAGAGAAAGGCAATTTAGGTTGACAGCAGCCCCTCCCAGAGGGTATGAGTTCCTGAGCAGCAGCCCGCTCCAATTCCCAATTGGGGGGCTGTTGCCCATTGATATAAAGATTTTTACCCATAAAAAGCCCAATATGAGTACAAAAGCGGCGAATCGCAGGGTTTCCTTGCTTGATTTCGGTGCTTGGCTTGACTGTTCGCTGAATGAGTCTGTCACCGGTCCGCAATGGACCCCTAACGGCTCAGTCAAATCACTTAGACAAAATATGCGGTGTGAGCGGACTGAGCGGAAGTTTTTGGGAAGACTTGGGTAGTGGGCGCTAGAAAATTGAGACAAGATCTTGCTGAACTTGTCCAACGATAGGTACGGAGGCGGCAACGAATCGCGACAGACACTCGGCATCGTTGAAGAATTTTATTTCCTGAGATGCAAGGGTAAAAACGAGCTAGCCGGTACGAGTCTTGCTCTTGTTAGGGTTCAGAGCCTCCTGAAAACTGAATTGGATTCTCCGACTTTTGGCGGGCAATCCACAATGGGACGTCGCAAGTTACGCGTCGAGTGATGAATCTCGCGGGTAGCCGGTAGCGAAGCGGCGTCAGCGCTGGGGATGTTTGGGTACATGGGTACCCAGGCAACTCGGCATCAGGAAGGACGGGGAAAACTATTCCCCCGCCAGGGAGGCGCTCCGAAACCAGGATGGCCAGCATGAAACGCGGCGTAGGGTATTGCGAAAGTACAGACTGCGAGGATTACGCCAAGGGCGTTTTCCTGCTCAATCATGGAGACACCTTCTACTGTCCCCGTTGCCGTCAACTCGGCAAGGTGGAAAAGGAGCGTGGGTTCTATACGGGCAATTCGGACATCTTCAAGGAAGTCCGAGTCGAATACAATTTTGACCCCATTAACGGGGTGTATCGCGAGATCGGAATCGTTCGGGACGAGAGTCTCTGGGGTCGAAACAATGTCTACACCCTGCAGTCGCCGCTGATCAAGACCGAGAAGCGCGCACTCAAGGTCGCCGAAGCGATTCTCGCCAACTTGAACCGGTACCGCGGTCTCCTGAATGGCGACGAAATTCCGCGTACAACCGAAATCACCCTCTCCTTCGACGACCCCTTCGAAGAATTCTCGCGAAAACTCGATCAACTGTCCAAGGAATGGGAAGCCAGCGGGTTGCGCGAACAGCGGGGGTGAACCTCTCCCTGGAATAGGCGTCCCTGGAATAGGCGTCCCCGGAATAGGCGCGGCCAAGGAACAGGCGCGGCCAAGACGGGGACTCTTCCTAACCCTCGCGCTCCTCGGTCCAACGCATCCGGAGATCGATGGCAACGGCCCGGGCAATCACCGCGACCCCCTGGTGGTCGCTGCGCGCGACGGGGTTCGGCCCATTGGCTAGCGCATCGGCGATGGGCCGGTGGTACCAGGAGAAAAGCGTGGCCGGCAATTCGCCGACTGACCACCACTGGACCCGGGGAGTCTCCCGACTCGGCCGCAGCTCCCCCTCCCGAACGCGGCAGCGAAAGACTCGGGCCACATGGGGGCGGAAGCCTGTCCGCGTGTAGTCGCCGACGTGACCGCCGACCTCCACATCCAGGCCGGTCTCTTCCTGAACTTCGCGCCGCAATGCTTGCTTGGCGGTTTCCCCGGGCTCCAGATTCCCCCCAGGAAGTTCCCAGCCTCTCACATCGGCCCGAACGGTGAGAAGGATCTCTTCGTCTTCGCCGCTGAGGACCACCGCCTGAACGACCACAAGGGGTTCGTGCTCGCTGAAGCGGGGCGCCATCAGCCCCCACCAGGCAGTCCGCAGATAGGTTCGCGGAATTTTCGTGAGCGCGCCGAGCCGGCTCACGCTCAGTCGATGATCTTGTTGAGCGGAGTTTCGACGATAACGCGAGCCCCCGCATCCGAGAGTAACGGAACCAGATCGCGCACCTTCTCCTCCTCGATAATGACGAATACATCCAGCCAATTCTCATCCGAAAGCGGAGAGAGCGTGGGCGAAGAATCGGGGAGCAGGGAGAGAATCGCATCGAGAGCACTTCGCGGAACGTTCATCGAGAGCCCCACTCGAGTCGCCGCCGCAATGGCCGCGGTTAGCAACATCAAGATCCTGTCCATCTTGCCGCGCTTCCATTCGTCGGCGGCTGCTTCACGACTCGCCACGAAGCGTGGAGTGCTTTCCAGCAGAACATCGAGAACATTCAGATTATTGGCCCGCAAGCTCGAACCGGTTTCGGTCACGTCCACGATCGCGTCGGCCAGAAGAGGCGGTTTGACCTCGGTGGCCCCCCAGGAAAATTCGAGTTGAGCTTCGATGCCTCGGTTTGCGAAATAGCTTTTTGTCAGGCCCATGACCTCGGTCGCCACGCGCTTGCCCGCGAGATCCTCAGGAACGCGAAATGGCGACCCCTCCTTCACGGCCAGTATCCAGCGCACGGCCCCGTAATTAGGCCAAGGTGCCTTCAGGTCGGCCAGTTGTTCCACCGCCGCCCCGCTTTCGATAATCCAGTCCAATCCCGTGACTCCGCAATCCATCACCCCTTGCTCGATATAGCGAGCCATCTCCTGGGGACGAATCAAGATGCACTCGATCTCGGAATCATTGATCGAGGGATAGTAGGAACGGGGAGCGACCCTGATATCGAAGCCCGCTTTCGCAAAGAGCTCGAACGTCGTCTGCTGCAGACTTCCCTTGGGCAAGGCAAGACGGAGTTTTCTCTCTTCGCTCATTTCTTGTAGACCTTCTCCGGGTCGAAAACCTGAACGCCCACATCCACCACCGAATCCGCCTCGATTCTACGAAAGAAGCAACTGCGCTTCCCCGTGTGACACGCCGCGTCGCCCACCTGCTGAACTTTCATCAAAACCACATCGCCATCGCAATCAATGTAGAGAGAATCGATTCGCTGGACGTTTCCGCTCTCTTCGCCCTTGTGCCAGAGCCTTCCGCGGCTCCGGCTCCAATAGACCGCCTCCCCGGTTTCAACGGTGAGGCGAAAGGACTCCTCGTTCATGTGCGCGACCATCAGGATCTCCTCGCTCACCGCGTCTTGTGCGATGGCGGTCACGAGTCCTCCTGACTTCGAAAAGTCAAGCAGTGCAACAGGGTCCATTGAAACCGGTTCCTCCTCGATGTGCTCGCCCATTGAGTCCCTACTCGGCGGTACGCGGGACCCATCCGGCTGCGCGAGGCGCAGACCCTACCCGGCAGTCGCCAAGCGCGCCAGAAGTTCCTGGAGTTCGGCCAAGGTCAACCATTCCTCCCCGGGGGCGAAATTCGCCTTCGCAGTGGCCACTGACGGATCGGTCCGGGACAGGATTTGA
>CAWVXN010000115.1:0-8141 GCA_963933695.1 uncultured Myxococcales bacterium
GCCCCTGGATCGTCGAGTTTTCCATAATCGAACGGGGCCATCACGATGTCTTCCATCGTCTTGCCCGGCGCCACGGCCGGAATGAGACTCCTCACGAGAAGACGCGCGACGGAAGCGTTTCCATCAGGGAAGTGGTGGATGTATGGCGCGTAGTCTTCTTCGCCCCAAAAACCGACTGCTCTCGCGTTGGGCATGCCCACGTAGCCGATCACGCTTGCGGCAGTGGCACGCCGAAAATCGAGACCGATGTCGGTTGTCATACCCTGGAGCAATGCGATCGCGTCGGGGTCCGTCACTCCCATGTGACGCTCGAGGAATTCTCTGTAACTGATGCGCCGGAGATACTCTTCTCGCTCACCCTTCGGAACGTTGGGGATCACATCCTTCCTCGTGGTCATCAACTTCAGAAGATCCTTCCGGGCAGCCTCCGGGAGTGGCATCCTTCCAATCGCTTCTGCCGCTGACAATTTTGAGGGCTCGAGCGGGAGGTAATTTGAGAACTTCAGAATTTCGTAGGGAATGACGCGGTCGACACCATACGTTTGCCGATCGAAATAAATCCCCCCTCCCAGTCCATGGCGGCGATAGAACTCCTGGTCATAGGCGGTTTCGAATCGCTCCATCCTGATTCCCACATCGCGCAGAAGGCGCTTTGCGATCTCACTGTAGCCAGTAGGGTTCTCGAGAGTCTGCCCACCGCCGTAGCTCAGGATCGTGCGCCCATCGATCGAGAACTCGTTCCGTCTCGAATGTCCGCCGAAATCGTCGTGGTTGTCGAGAATCAAGATCCGCGACTCGGGATTCCGCTCGCGGAAATAATAGGCCGCGGCGAGCCCGCTGATGCCCGCGCCGACAACCACGAGGTCATACATATTCTCATCGGGTTCGATCGGCGTGCCCCAGTTTTTCCGTCCGGCAAGCACCAACTCGTGGGCGACGTCAAAGGATCCAGGTTGACTACCCCGCTGGCCCAGAAGCGCAGGTGGGTAGTAGGCTGGGGCTCCCGTCCCGGACCCGGCAGCTTTGCCCGATGTTTGAGCTTCTCCTGCCTGGGATTGTCCTGAGATGAGAGAGCCCACCGCAATCGTCCCGACACCTTCGATGAAGTCTCGACGTGTAACGGGGCGGTCCATCCCTAGATCACGATCCGAGTTGCTCATACGACTGAATCCGTTTCAAACGCTAAAAATCGAAGACCCATCTGGAAAACAATGCTCTTCCGGCCGCACACGACCCCAGATGACCCGGATCGTAGCCGATTCCCGGCCCACTTTTCGTTTTGCACCCCGCGCAGACTCCCGCGCAAGCCACGAACTCTTGCCCCCTAGCTGGGGAAATGTTGATGATCGCTTGAGCGCCCCCACAACGGGTGCCAAGCAGGCGGACAGGAACTTCAAAGGCCCGTGACAGGCTCCGGGCTATGCCGGCATATTCGAGACACGCTCCGGCTTCCCGATCTGCAGTTTCTTCCTCAGGTGCACCCCCAACACGACGTCTACCTCGCGCGGTTCCGCTTGCGCGCGGCAGAGTTTCTTTGGTCTAATAAGATCGGCTTCCGCTTCTATGTGGGGAGACAAGCAGAAAGCATCGGATCTCAATGAACTCCGACCATTGCCTAGGCGTGCAGCCCGGGGACCTCGACGGCAAGCCGTATGCGAAATATTGGCAGCCGGCGATGCGCCCGCTGCAACCACACGTCAGCGAGGCGGTGCTGCACGGAGAGGAAGCGGGCGCGTTGGCCTTTCCCCTGAGCGAGGCCGACCAACTCCTTGAGCCCGGCTATCTGGCGCTGGAAAACGGGTTCACGAAATTACCCGGCGGCAAGATCTTTGTCGCTGTCCGGACCGACATGGCCCGGGTGACCGGGGCAATGTTCGAGTGGTGGATGGGCTGGCATTATATGGAACACCAGCGCTACAAGCTTTGGCACCCTCGTGCCCATATCGCGAATGGGACCGACGGGATGCAGGGAGACAGCCCGCAACTCAGCGACCGCGAGAAGTACATGACCACCCACTTGGCCGGGGTCCACCTCGGCCGGGACATGCTCGTACATTGCGGCATGGAGATGCATCACTTAGCCGGATTCCTTCCCGACCTTTACGGTGATTATCATAAGGCCTGAGAGCGCCCCCGATGCCACAAGGGTGACTTCCTTGCGGGATGATAAAAATTACTCGGGCCTGGAACCCCTGCTGCCCGGAGTTACCGATTTCTCCTCACCACGCTCCCTGTCGCGAAGCCGGAAGTACGGAAATTCAGTCGCCTGTTCTAATGACCAGGGAGGTTCCATCGATCGGCGGACACCAGTAGTAGCCCCCGGTGATCGGCCGACTGAAACGCAACAGCCCATCGACGATGCCGTCGTCGAGGCCCAACATACGTCGGAGTTGGGCTTCGTAGGCGTCGAGACTCTTCCCAAAGGCGACGAACATCAGGCCGTGTTCTTCACTGTCGATCCACGGCATCGATCGACGCAACAAGAACGCCTCGGGGTCAAACGATTCCTGGGCGGTTCGTTTCACGTGCGCGAACTCGGGCGCGTCGTCGATCTCTTCATTGTCCTCGAGGCGCCGGCCGATGATATGATCCCGCTCCTCCTGGCTAAAAGACTCAAACTCATCCAGGTCGTGAACCCACTGCTGGACGGCCACGAAGCTCGATCCTTGCAACGGGCCTGCCTCCGCACTCACGGCGGCCTCAATCGCCTTCTCTCCCTCCGGGTTCTCGGTGCCGTCAATGTATCCCGAAAGGTCCCGGCCGTCGGTGAATGTGAACCCCTCCACCAGGTCGACCATGTCGAACTCGTCGCTGAGATCTTCACTAGTGCGGCGGGATTCGTGCAGCAACTCCCCCCGATCATGACCGCGCAGACAGATCCAGAGCGCTGACTGCGTTGAAGCCACGTCGATTCCGGGCGCCACCCAATGCGGAAAGGCGCGAAGCAGCGGGACCTCTACACCGAGTGCCATCGTAAGCGACGGCCCCAAGCCCACCACGATTCGATCGTTGATCTCGAGATCAGTGACCGCCTCGAGTGCATTTTTGAAGTCGCCATCGGATGCGATATCAAAACGCATATAGCATGCCACTGACTCGTTCGGGGCGAGAATGCCAGGCTGGCACCCCGTCGCTGCGGTCGGAAGCCTTGTGATCTTGGCCATTTTAATTTCGTCCTCTAGGTCTTTTTTTCGACGACTACCCGTTTTTCTGACGAGACGCCTGAGTCGATTTCGTTTCTAGCACAGAATACGAGGCCACAGTTTCGGAACATGCTTTCAGCCGAATAGAGTGGACGGACTAAAAATCCGTAGATCCGCGTAGCTCGGAAAAGTCGAGCATGATCTGACTGGGGTGGGCCGATCGTTGGCAGAGTCGTTCGTAGTAGCGTGGGACTGCTGACGGAGCAGCGACCCAATATCCCCTCTCGAAATACCGGTAGAGCGCAGTGCCGATGGGAATATTGCACGTCACGAAGATCTCTCCCGGGACGAATGGTCGCGTAGCGAGAGGGTCGGCAAGCAGGTCGAAGTCGGCGGCGCATCGGGTGGCAGCCGACTCGACTCGACGAATGTTGCGTTCCGCTTCAGGGGTTCGGTAGTAGCCCCAGAACAGCCCCATTAAATCGGGTTGGAGCGCGGTGTGTCCCCAGTCCATCCAGCGATCTGCATACCAGCGAGAGAACGGGTCTTCGATCCACAGTGCACCCACGCCCCATTTGGCAGCCGGAAACCGAATGATCGTATGCGACTCCCAGAGCACGACCTCAGCGTGCTGTAGCACCGCAACCCGCCCGTTTGGGTTCATCTCTTGGAACGCGGACGTTTCCAGGCCAGGCCCGAGAAGTGGCAGACCAGCGGTACCGTCCGAAGTTATTTTGCCGGCCTTTATCCATCGCGGGCGTGGAGCAGCCTATTGTAAAGCGACCTTCATGAGCGACGACGGCGTGCCATACTGAGGTCGGACCCGCTAGATTACTGCGATCCGTGGCTCTGGATCGGGGAAGACACGATGTACACGCGTCGAGAGATCATGAAACGGGCGGCCGCTATACCACTGGTTCTTTCTGCGAGGAGCCTGCTCGCCGCGGAGGAATCCATGAAGGATCGAATCGCACGGACGATCAGAGAGTATTCCGAGCAGGGCATTCACCGATCCGGGACCGATGGGGATCTGGAGAACGCCACCTGGCTCTCCGGACGAATCCGCTCCCTGGGCCTCGGACCGGAGCTGGACACGTTCCCCTTCAAACGCGTTCGCCCACTCGAATGCACTCTGGCGATCGACGGAAAGACGGTCGAAGCGATTCCCCTCTATGACTGCACCTACACGGACGGTGACGGGATTTCGGGACGCCTTGGTGAGATCGGCGGTGATGCAGACATCGGTGTCGTGTCGGCCTTTCCAATGGCGAGCTCACCCGGTGGACGACTCCTCGACAAGGCACGACGAGAAGATCAGCACAAAGCGATCGTCGTCCTCACCGATGAAGGCATGGCTCCTGGAATCACGATCACAAACGCCGAAGACTTCGGCTCTCCCTTTGGCCCGCCCACCGTTCAAGTCTCGAACGCCGACGCCCGCTGGATTCGAAGCGCGGCCGCCTCTGGAACCGAGGCAAGGGTCGTTGCCCAATGCGACTACGTAGACGCAAAAGGGATCAACGTCGGGACAACGCTCCGCGGCAAGAACCCGAACCTTGCCCCCCTCGTTGTCATGACCCCGCGCAGCGGTTGGTGGTCCTGTGCTTCAGAGCGCGGCGGCGGCATCGCGGCCTGGCTCGAAATGATGCGGGCGATCTCCCAAAGCGGACCGGATCGCGATGTCATTTTCACCGCGAACACCGGGCACGAGCTGGGCCATATCGGCCTCGACCACTATCTGGAGTCCCACAAAGCGCTGATCAAAGACGCGCACATGTGGATTCATCTTGGCGCCAACTTCGCTGCCGCGATTTCGCCTGGCGTCGGAGTACAGTCGTCGGATGAACAGGCACGCAAGCTGATGTTCGGAGTTCTGTCACAGCAAGGCCTCGAGCCGGACGGTGAGACCGAGCCGGGACAGCGCCCCCTCGGCGAGGCACGGAACATCTACGATGGTGCCGGTCGCTATGTCTCTGTGCTGGGTCGCAATGGTCTCTTCCACCACCCCTCCGACATCTGGCCCGATCCCGTCGACCTGGAGAAGACAACCCGATGGGTGGGCGCCTTCACTGAGATCGGCTTGCGACTTTCAGGCCCGTGAATAGAACCGGCCCGGCAGAGAGCGCTGGCCCGGGACGGGGCTGATGTGCCTCGTCCGAGGGCTACTTGTCACAACACCCAGTATCGGTGGCGCGGGGGATAGGACATACAAGCTGGGTTCCGGCACATCGTCCGAGTCTGGGCGTTATGTCCCGGGGAGGTTCAGGCAATCGAGGATGCGCCGGGCGATGTCTGGGTCAGAGAAGTCAGTCTCTATGCGCTGGGGTGAGTTTAAGAGCCGAGATCATTTTCGGTATTGCTCTACGATGGGAGTGAGTTCGGAAGGGCTGGCGCCATGTAGGATCACACCATCGCAGCCGAGGTCGAGCTGGCCCCGTATCGCATCGGCACATTTTTGAGGGCTCCCGGTGGCGGAGCAGGAGAGCCAGGACTCTGGGATCAAAGACGATATATGCTCCAACTCTTCGGTTGAAGCGAGACTGTCGATTCCGCCCTGGAAACTTTGGACCACTGCATCGGATCGGAATGATTCCAGTATCTTGGGGTCCCAGCGGTTGGTCCGGATCAGGAGGTCGCCATACCCCTGGAGGTACGTGGCCATCCGGCCCACTGATTTCATCAGTCGTTTTTCTTCAGACAGGTGATCGCCCAGTGTGGCAAAGCAGGACCACACTTTAACGTCATCCGGGTTTCGGCCGGCCTGCTCTGCCGCTTGCTTTACTGTTTGCACGCAGCGTGCTGTTGTTTCGTCGGTAAAATAGGTGTGCAGGACAACCTCATCAAAGCATCGCCCTCCAAGTGCAAGTGAGTTCGGGCCAAAGGCAACGAGGAGCATGGGAACGGTGACCTCGACGTCTGAACCCAGCCTAAGGACTGGGTAGGCGCCCACCGGGCCGTCGTAGCCTACGACCATTTCTCCTGCCAGGACTCGACGCATCAGCCCGACAAAATCTTCCATCTGGGCGGTGGTGATGGGGGGGATGCCAAAGGCTTTTTGCATCGGCTCTATACCCCGCCCGAGTCCCAGGATGAAACGTCCACCGGTTAAGCTGTGCATGGTCAACGCGTAGCCAGCGGTCACCAGTGGGTGTCGGGTGTTGTGGTTGGTCGCTGCGGTGGCAATGCGAATGGAGCTTGTGACGGCGCCCGCCGCTCCCGAGAGCGTCGCTGCTTCCTTGGAGTGATAGCGCTCTGAAATAAAAGCCGTTCCAAATCCGAGGGCTTCAGCATCATGAAGTTCCTCGATGAGTTCTCGGGGAGACTCGGGTTGGCCGGCCAGCATATAAAAGCCAAGTTCCGGATTCGCGTGGATAGACATGGTGTGGCCCTTCCGTCCTGTTTTTCCCGGCGATCCGATCAGCGAAAAAGCCTGATCGATCCGTGTGCGGGTTTACGTTTAGAAAGTATTCGAGGCTCCAGCTTGAGCGTCGAGAAAGAGCGGCTCTTTTTTCGGCATCGAAAGTCTAGGTTTTGCGGATAAAGGCGTACATGAGCTCATCACTGAATTCGTCATTTTTAAAACTACGCTTCAGATGCCTTGCCTCGAGTGTGTAGCCGGCTTTTTCGAGTACCCGCTGGGAGGCTATATTTCGACCCAAAACGAGCGCTTCGATTCGCATAAAGTCGAAGTCCTGCCAGGCGTAATGACTGGCGCGCTTTAGGGCCTGAGTGGCAAGGCCTCTTCCCCAGTACTCTTCCCCAATCCAGTAGCCGATCTCGGCCGTACGACCGTGGGTGTCGGACAGGCGCTCAAATCCGATTCCCCCCGCGATCTCTTTTTCAACGATAATCGCCCAATGGGCAGCATCGGCAGGCTGGGTATTGGCATTTGCGATCCAAAAGGCCGCATCGCTGACTTGGTAGGGATGGGGAAAACGATTTCTGAGATTTCGAGCGACCCGAGGATTGTGGGCGACCCGGACGAGACCTTCTTCATCGCCCTCCTGCCAGGGGCGCAAAATAGGTTCGCTTGAGATGTTCGGCATAGTCCGAGGCTAGATCCGAGCCTAGTTTTAGGCAAGGCAAAACAAGGGGGGATAGGACATTCAAGCTGGCTTCCGGCACAACGATCAAGCCTGACGATTCGACTTGCATGTTTTCAACGCAGTCGGTCGGCGCAATCGCGGCAGATAGGGTCGGGAAAATTCGAATCTTTATCAGTGATGTCCCCTCCCTTGGGTGTCAGTTTGTCAATGCGGTCGGATTTTCGAGATAGGTTGGTTGCTGAGCGCATGGCACGCGCAATCCACTCCGCTCCGGTCGACTCCCGACCAAGTCCTTCCTCGAAGTCAGACTCGAGTACTTCCCCGACCAACGAGTCGACTTCATTGCTCGGCAAAGAGAACGGGTAAGCAAATGCCTCTTGGGGAATACCCACGCAATCGGCACCCGTTCAGTCCGTTCCGAGAGAGGCGAATGCCACGACACTGGAATTGATGGGCTGTCACGTGTATTCACTGCTCAATTCGTTTGAATGCGTCATCCGTACTCTCGGTCGAATGTCTTACCCTCGGCGGGGTCGTGGCGCTAAAAGGTCGATTGATTTCAAGGAGGAACATCCATGCTCGACATCTGCAAGACCGTAACGCTCGAAATCCTTCGCACTGCTCCAATGGGGCTGATCCTGGGCGATTACGACGGCGAGGTGCTGCTCCCCACCCGTTACGTGCCCGAAGGGGTAGCGCCCGGGGACGAAATCGAGGTCTTCCTCTATACGGACTCCGAAGACCGCCCGATCGCAACAACCGAAAAGCCATTGGCCCAGGCCGACGAGTTCGCATGTCTGCGCGTTGTGTCGGTGACGAAGACCGGTGCATTTTTAGACTGGGGGCTTCCTAAAGATCTCTTGCTGCCGTTTGCGTATCAGGTCCACCCCGTGAGTGCAGACGAGCGAGTGGTGGTGCGCGTTTTGTTAGATGAAGTCTCCCAGCGCCCAGT
>CAWVXN010000116.1:0-8059 GCA_963933695.1 uncultured Myxococcales bacterium
GCTCTTGGTCCCATCTCGATCCATACTGGTCAGCAATATCTCGCCGGCCCCGGCTTCGGCCATCCGGCCCGCCCACTCGACGGCGTCGATCCCAGTGGGGCGGCGACCACCATGGGTATAGACCTCCCAGCGCCCAGGCACGGGGCGATCGCTTTCATCTCGCACCGCCCGGGCATCGATCGCCAGCACCAGGTTCGCGCTTCCGATTTTCGCCGCTGCGTCGGCCACGAGGTCGGGGTTGTGCACTGCAGCGGTCATGATCGAAACCTTGTCGGCACCGGCGTTCAACAGATCGCGAATGTCTTGCAGGGAACGGACGCCGCCCCCCACAGTCAAGGGCATGAAGACCGTCTCGGCGGTTTGGGAAACGATATCGAGCAGTATGCCCCGCTCTTCGTGGCTCGCCGTGATGTCGAGAAAAGTCACCTCGTCGGCTTCCTGGGCATCGTAGAGTTGAGCCACCTGCACCGGGTCGCCGCAGTCCACATGATCAACGTATTTCACGCCCTTGACCACTCGACCCTTGTCCACATCAAGGCACGGAATCACTCGCTTGAGCAGCGTCACCGGGTTTCCTCCACCCAGCTCCGATAGGCGTCGAGAAGCCGCTTGCCCGCCTGCTGACTCTTCTCTGGATGGAACTGAACGGCGAAGATAGACGGGTTTGCGACCGCGGCCGCAAAGTTTCCGCCGTAGTCACAAACCCCTGCCACAACTGATGAATCCGTCGGTACGGGCCGGTAGGAGTGGACAAAATAGTAGTAATCCCGCTCGGGCAGGTGCGCGACCATCGGGTGGTCGCCCTGGAAGCGCACTTCGTTCCATCCGATCTGCGGGATCCGCAAGCGCGAACCATCGGAGCCCGTCTCGGGGAAACGCTCGACCCGGCCCCCGAAGATTCCAAAGCCCGGCGTAATGCCATGCTCTTCGCCCTCATCGAATAGCACTTGGACCCCGACGCAAAGGCCCAGATAGGGACGACCCGCTTGAACTGTCTGCTTCACCGCCTCTTCGAGTCCGCGGGCGCGTAAGGTCGCCATGGCATCCGCGAAAGCACCGGCACCGGGCAGCACCACTCCATCCGCGGCCAGGACCACCGACGGGGAATCTGTGACCTCAACCTCGAAGCCGCTGCGCTCAAGCGCCTTGGCGACGCTGCGTATGTTGCCGGCCCCGTAGTCGACCAGCGCCACTTTTGCGGCTGTACTCATTGAGCCCGTCCTTGGCCGACCAAACTCGGAACGCTCTTGCGCACCCGGGCCCACCCGTCCGTCATCGCCCTAGAGCGCGCCTTTCACGGTGGGAAGACCCTTCTCGCGTGGGTCCACCGAGGCCGCCTCGCGCAAGGCTCGAGCCACGCCCTTGAAAGCCCCTTCGACCACGTGGTGCGGGCTGCGGCCGTATCGCTTCTCGATGTGCAGATCGATCCCAGCGTTCTGCGCGAAGGCGTGGAAAAAATCCTCGGCCAGGGAGGCATCAAAATTTCCAATACGGCTGTTCTCGAGGGGGACCTGGTAGCAAAGCGTGGGCCGGTTCGAGATATCCAGCGCCACCTCAACCTTGCTCTCCGCCATGGGGAGCACAAAGGAGCCAAATCGGCGAATCCCCTCGGCGCTGCCGAGGGCTTCGCGAAAGGCCTGACCGAGGGCGATTCCCACATCCTCGACCGTGTGGTGAAAATCGACCTCGATATCCCCCACCGCCTCGAGTTTCAGGTCAAAGAGCGCGTGCCGGGCAAAGGACTCCAGCATGTGATCGAAGAACGGAATGCCCGTGGCCACTCGGTACTCCCCAGAGCCGTCAATTGACAGCGAGAGGTTGATTCGAGTCTCCTTGGTCTCCCGCACCACCGTTGCCTCGCGGCACGAATCCCTATTTGATGTCATTTCGCGCTCCCTCAACATGCCCCCGGGGGCAGACCCTCGGCCTCATGGGCCGGTTCGTCGACCTTCTTCACAGCCTCAGCGGCCGCGGCGAGCCTTCCCCGCCGAAAGGCCATCCCTTGGCTCCCCACCTCTGGACGGTTGGAGGCCGCTGCGGACCTTGTGTAGCCACCGAGCCCGGCAACCGCCACGGCCCACTACGACGGCCGGCGCGAGCCATCAGGCCAAGGCGCTTCCTGGCGATCCAAAGGCCGGGATCGGGTCCCTCGAATCAGGCCGGCTGAGACCGATTTTGAACCGCCACTACCCTGGACCGGCCCGCCAAGTCCTTCAAGATCGTGACCTCGCCCAGGCCTGTAGCCTCGAGCCAACCGATCACCGTCGCGGCTTGGCCCGGATCGAGCTCGACCAGAAACCAGCCGTCGGGTTCCAGCATGGGCCTCACCTGTTCGACCAGAGGTCCCAGGACCGCGTAGCCGTCATCCCCTCCGAAGAGCGCCTGCTCGGGTTCGTGGGCCAATTCCGGAGCGAGCGCCTGGGCACTTGCCCGGGCCAGATAGGGCGGATTACTGACGATCAGATCGAAGAGCTCGCCCCGAACCGGCTCGAAAAGATCGCCTTCGAGAAAGCGTACGGACTCACCCGCGCCCAGGGCCTCGGCATTCTGCCTCGCGACCTCAAGGGCGAGAGGCGAGAGATCCGTGGCCGTGATCCGGGCCAGGGGTTTCTCGTGGGCCAGGGCCAGAGCGATGGCCCCGGAACCCGTCCCCAAGTCGAGCACCGAGTACGCGCGCTCGGCGTCGGGAAGCCGGGCCAAGGCCGCTTCGACCAGGGTCTCGGTATCCGGGCGCGGGGTCAGAACATCTTTCGTCACCTTGAAGGGCAGCGACCAGAACTCCTTCTCCCCCAACAAAAGCGCCACAGGCATGCGTTCGCCCGCTCTCTGAACGACCAGCTGCCGGTAGTGGGCGCGGGCTTCAGTCGCTACGGGTTCCTCATAGCGCAGGTAGAGATCCAGGCGCCGCAGACCCAAAGCATGAGCGAGCAAGAGCTCCGCGTCCAGGCGGGGTGTATCGATCCCCTTGGTGGCGAAATGGTCAGTGGTCCACTTCAGTAGATCGAGCACTGTCCAGACTCGGTCGTCTCCATTCGCTCCGGCATGGGTTGGCCCACTCATCCCTTGCCGCTCGCGGCCTCCTCCTGCGCCGTGATCTGGGTCTTCACCCCGTCGAGCAGCTCGGCGAGATTGCCTTCCATGATTGTGCCCAACTTATGCAGGGTGATGCCCGCCCGGTGATCGGTCACCCGACTCTGGGGAAAATTGTAGGTGCGGATTTTCTCGCTGCGTTCTCCTGTTCCGACCTGGGCCCGACGCTCGCTAGCGCGTTCGTCGTCGGCCTTCTGTTGCTCGAACTCAAGCAACCGCGAACGAAGCACTGTCATCGCCTTCGCCTTGTTCTTGTGCTGTGACTTCTCGTCCTGGCACTGGACCACGACGCCCGTTGCCAAATGAGTGATACGAACCGCGGAATCCGTCGTGTTAACACTTTGACCCCCCGGGCCACTCGCCCGCATCACGTCGATTCGCAAATCCCCCGGGCTGATGTCAATGTCCACTTCTTCGGCTTCGGGCATCACCGCCACAGTGACCGTCGAGGTATGAATACGCCCCTGGGCCTCGGTGGACGGCACCCGTTGGACCCGATGCACACCGCGTTCGAATTTCAGACGACTCCAGACGCCTTCCCCATCCACCAGCGCAATGATTTCCTTGAATCCGCCCCCGGGCGTTTCGGAACTCGACAGACGCTCGACCTTCCACCCCACCAACTCGGCGAAGCGCGAATACATCCGAAAGAGGTCCGCCGCAAAGAGGGCAGCCTCGTCGCCCCCGGCACCCGCTCTAATTTCGACCAATACATTCTTGTCGTCGTTGGGGTCCCGGGGCATCAGCAAGGCCGCCAACTCGGATTCCAGTTCGACGAGTCGGCCCTCGAGTTCCGTCGTCTCCTCCCGGGCAAGCTCCACCAGTTCCTCGTCGGGGTCATCCAGCATGAAACGCGAGTCTTCGAGGGCATTCAGCACTTCGCGATAACGTGCCCCGGCTTCCAGCAGTGGGCGCAAAGCACCCAGGCCGCGCGCGACTTTTTGATATTGGCCCGCCTGTTTCGCAAGCGCCGGGTCGGCGATACGCGCTTCGAATTCCCGGCCGCGTTCTTCCGCTTCCTCGATTCGGTTCAGATATTTCGACATCGGATCACACCACCACTGGGTTCGCTTGAGACGAGTCGCGCACCGCATTCCATATGAGCAGGGCTCTCTCGCGCCGCTGTTCTTGCCAGAACATTCGCCCAGTACGGAAAAAGCCTGGGTTCACGAATTCATCAACTCGAGGAATTCACCGTTGTTTTCCGTCGCCTTGATCTTGCCCAGAAGAAATTCCATGGAGTCCACGGAAGACAGGGGCGCCAGGACCTTGCGCAAGACATACATCCTGCCCAGGGCCTTTTCGCTCAGAAGCAGTTCTTCCCGGCGGGTCGCCGACCGCTTGATGTCGATGGCCGGGAAGCTTCGCCGATCGGCAAGTTTTCGATCCAGCACAAGCTCGCTATTCCCGGTTCCCTTGAACTCTTCGAAGATGACTTCGTCCATACGCGATCCGGTCTCGATCAGCGCCGTCCCGACGATGGTCAAGCTTCCACCCTCTTCCACATTTCGGGCAGCTCCAAAGAATCGCTTGGGCTTGTGGAGCGCATTGGAGTCCACCCCGCCGGTCAGGACCTTTCCCGAATGGGGCACCACCGTGTTGTGTGCGCGTGCCAACCGGGTGATCGAGTCGAGCAAAATGACCACATCGCGTTTGTGCTCCACGAGCCGCTTCGCTTTCGCGATCACCATTTCAGCAACCTGGACGTGTCGCGTAGCCGGTTCGTCGAAGGTCGAAGAAATCACCTCCGCCTTGACCGTGCGCCGCATGTCTGTGACTTCTTCGGGTCTCTCATCGATGAGCAGGACGATCAAGTAGACTTCGGGGTGGTTCTCCGCAATGGAGTTGGCGATGTCCTTGAGAACGATCGTCTTCCCCGCCTTGGGAGGGGACGTAATGAGGGCGCGCTGACCTTTGCCCAGGGGCGCGATCAGGTCGATGATCCTCGGCGTCAACGATCCGTCGCCGGTTTCCAGCTTGAATTTTTCTTCTGGATAGAGGGGCGTGAGATTGTCGAAAGAAGTCTTGCCCCGGGCCTTTTTCGGCGCTTCGAAGTTGATTGTCTCAACCTTGAGCAGCGCGAAGTAGCGTTCGTTCTCCTTGGGAGGCCGAACCTGACCCTCTATTGTATCGCCGGTCCGAATGTTGAAGCGTCTAATCTGGGACGGCGAAACGTAGATGTCGTCTGGACCCGCTTGATAACTTTGATCCGGTGCCCGAAGGAAGCCGAAGCCGTCCTCCAAGATCTCGAGTACGCCTTCGGCAAAGACCCCGCCCTTTTTCTTGGCGTGAGCGTTCAGAATCCCGAAGATCAAATCCTGCTTGCGCAGCTCCGATACATTTTCGATCTTCATCCCGAGGGCAAATTCGAGCAACTCTGGGGGGGGCATGGCCTTGAGGTTGTGCATGTAAAGACGATCCGCGCCGTCGTCATCGACCAATGCCGCTTCCTCTTTGGCGAGATCCGCCTCCGAGGGCAAATAGTCGCGCTGGCCGGTTTCCACCCGGGCCCCACCCGTGCCCGAAGAAGACGAACGACGGCCGCGGCCACGGCGGGCCCGACCGCTTGCCTGAGAAGTGGACGCGCCTTTAGCGGGTTTTCCGTCGGATCGGTCTGTGCTCACTGGGTTGGGCTCTCTTGCCGGGGGGATCGGTCCACCGCTCTGGAGCACGGGTTTCGGGCTCCGAGCGAGTTGACTTTCTGAAAACAATTGTGAAAAGGGAAATCGGAACCGCTTGGAAGGATTGGGTCAACCCAAGCTTGCCCTCACCGATCGGCGGGGCGGGAGCCCATGCTCACCCCATCGAATCTCCGGCCAGAAAGGGTCTGAATTGGGTGAGGGGTGAAGTCGAAGTCACGCTAGAACCCGGTCTGAAGCCTGTCAAGGCGATTGCCCGGGGGAGTTCCGTAGAGTTCATCGGGGCTGGATGTAGTGGACAAGCCGACCAGCGCCGGACCCTTCTCGGCGATAGGAATGAAAGCGGTCGACCCCACATGCGGTGCAGGCCTCGGCGAGAATACCAATCGACTCGGATTCAATCCCCGACCGGATCAGGTCGGCGACAACCAGTCGGCCGAGGTCCAAGCGGTGGTGGCCTGGGCGCGACGATTCGCTCGCCGGTTCGAGGGCCGCACCGAAGCGTAAGTGAAGCGGGCCCATTACCGGAGCGTCCACCTCGTAACAGCAGCGCCCAATATGCGGCCCAATCACCGCCACGACTTTCTCCTGCGGCTTCGCCACCTCCCGCAGAGCCCCCAGGCCGGATTCCACCACGCCCGCCGCCAACCCGCGCCAGCCCGCGTGAATGGCCGCCACCGCGCCCCCGGACAGGGACGCCAGCAAAATGGGAACACAATCGGCCGTTACGATTCCGATCCCAATCCCCGGCCGATGGGAGATCACAGCGTCGGCCTCTTCTCGGTCGAGTTGACCGCCATCGCCCGCACGGGCGACGTTCACCCCGTGCACCTGACGCGGGCGCGCGAGTCCGGAAGGGGCCGATGCAGCCCGAGTTCCGAAACCGTGGTCGACGCCCCGATCCGCTAGCAATGGATGTCGGATAAACCCTGGCACCGGGGTGGGGTCGCCGGTCACGCTTCCTCTCCCCGACGAAGTCGATCCAGAAAATCGGCGAGGTCGGCGTGCAGGGGCGACTCAAAGCGCACGGTCTGACCGCTACGGGGATGCTTGAACCCGAGCACAGCCGCGTGCAGGGCCGGCCTCAAAATCGGAGCAACCCCGAGATACGGACGCTTCCGCGACCGTCCGTAGACGGGATCCCCGCACACCGGCAGGCCAATCGAAGCAAGGTGAACCCGGATCTGATGGGTGCGCCCGGTTTCCGGATGAATCTCAAGCCAGGCAACCCGGGCCCCGGGAAAGCGCTCGATCACCCGCCAGCGTGTCGCCGCCGGACGACTCGAACGCGAGCGAACACTCATCTTCTTGCGGTCGCGCAAATGCCGGCCAATGGGTCGGTCAACCCGACCACTCCCCACCGTCGGCACGGCTCGAACCGCCGCTCGGTAGATTCGTTCGATGGAGTGATCGTGAAATTGTTCGGCGATCACCCGGTGACTAAAATCGTTCTTCGCCACCACCATTACGCCCGAGGTTCCGCGATCGAGCCGATGAACTATGCCGGGCCGCAGCTCTCCGCCCCCACTGGGGAGAGAACCGCAATGATGAAGAAGCGCATTGACCAACGTGCCGCTCGCATGCCCGGGCGCCGGGTGAACCACCATTCCCGCACGCTTGTCCACCACCACGAGATCCGCGTCTTCGAAGAGAATGTCCAGGGCAATCGCCTCGGGGATAACCCGCGCTTCGGGAACTTCGGGCGGCTCCGCTTGCAGGTGGTGACCTTCCCGGACCCGACGGCTCCCTCGCTCCACCGTCTTGCCGTCGACCCGAACTCGGCCCCCTGTGATCCAGCGGGACACCTGGGCTCGGGGGACTCCGCAGAGTTCCGCCAAAGCCTGATCGACTCGCTGCCCGCCCAGATCTGGACCGACCACGAAACTCAATCCCTCGATATCGGACCCGGGGGCAGAGTTACCCGCGCACCCATCACTTCCCGCCATGGGATCAGCCCCCAGGAAGCCGCAAGGGTTCAGCGACGGCCGAGGAAACGACCTCGGCCCTCATCGAGCCGGGACTCTTCAAGGCATTGGATGTAGCTGGCGACTGCCCGGGTCGGTTCGATTCCGATCGTGCTCAGATAGGCGGTCACAAAGCCACGGACGTAAACCGTCGCCGGAAGGTCTTCGTAAGCGTCGTCTTCAAGGAGACGCAGCGTTCGAATACCGACTTTTGTGATCTCGGCGATTTGCTCGAGCTCTATGCCCGCATGAATGCGGGCCCTGCGCAGGAAGTCCCCATTCCAATTTCCATCCTCGGGCTCTTCCATCTGATCCCCGAGTGTTGGCGGACTTTCGAGGGGTGACACATCCGCCCAGACATCGTTC
>CAWVXN010000117.1:0-8050 GCA_963933695.1 uncultured Myxococcales bacterium
ACTTCGTTGTAGGTCTGGGACCCGGCGCCAAATTCGGGCACGTTGGTCTTGCCCAATGTAATGGCACCCGCCCCACGCAGGCGCTGGACGATGAGGTCGTCGTGCTTGGGCACACGATCCGCAAACAACCGGGAGCCCGACGTGCTGCGTATGCCCTCGGTCAGAACCAGATCCTTGTGAGCAATGGGGAGACCATGAAGGGGGCCCAACACTTCGCCCCGAGCTTGGCGCTCGTCTGCCTCGGCCGCCCATTCCAGCGCCCGCTCGGGGACCAGGGTGACGATGGCATTCAGTTGGGGGTTGACTGCTTCGATGCGAGCCAGATGGGCTTTGACGACGTCCCGAGCCGAGAGTTCACCCGAGCGAACTCGTGCGGTCAGTTCGGTGGCGCTTCGGTAGTGAAGTTCGCTGGCGCTCAATTTACACTTCCCTCACCATCCAATTTCCGGCCTTTGCCGGGCCCTGCGCCATCGCTGGCCCCTCGCTCAGCGCCGGTTTTTCTGCCCCGGTTTTAGGCGCCGACCGGGGGTCTTTGATTTTTTTATTTCCAGTTTCAATTGGACCCGAATCCGCTCCAGGCGATCCCAACCGGCTTGGGACTCCACGTATTCCGGAGAGGGACGAGGATTTTCCAGGCCGCGCTCGGTCAGTTCCAGGGCGGCCCCGAACTCTTTGCGCTTTTGAAGAAAGCGAGCAAAATAGACGTAATTGAGCGCCTCGTTCGGATCGATGGCCAGGGCCTTCTCGAAGTATTTCCGAGCGCGCTTCTTCGACCCGCCCAGGAAGAAGGGCACCACCTCGTCGATCGTCGCCAGGGTCCGGGCCGCCGCCCCCTCGGCAAAGTAGGGATCGAGTTCCAAGCTCCGGCGGAGATGCGCGCGAATCGAGCGCAGGGTGAAGATCATTTTCACCACGCCCACGGATTCGCCGTAAAGCGCCATATTGATTCCCACCAGTAGCTGACAGGGCGCGCAGTCGGGGTTGAGCTTTGAGGCTTCCAGGGCCACATCGCGGCCCCGGGCGAAGAACGCCTCCTGCTCGGACTTCTCCTCCGCCACCCGGCCACCCAGGAAATAGCAGGTCATGGCCACCCGCCAGGCGGCCTCCCAATCCTCGGGATCGGCCCGATAGAGGGCTTCATAACGTTGGTTGGCAAAAGCAATTCGCGCGGGGTCGGCACGTTCCATGTACGCCTGGTCGGCCTCGGCAAAGCGCGGCGCCGAATCCCAAGCTATCTGGGCCAACGCGGGGCCGGCCTGGACCGAAAGCAGCCCCAACACCGTCCCCAGAACGATCCGGACACAGCTTGCAGAAATTTCGAAACAACCGAGCCCACTCATCGGATAAAACCTCCCGCCCTGAGTCGCTCTATCGGCCCGATTCGTTCCCTCGATTCTTCCGCCCGATTCTTGCCGCCCATTCCCCCCCCCCCGTGAAGCCAGGGTAGAGGATTCATCCCACTCGGGGAATATCGCGGGGGTGTTCAGTTTTCAACGACCGTCGCCTCGGCGGTGGTCGAGCCCCCGACGATCTGACGAAAAATCTTTTTGATCCATTCGGCAGCGTCGTCGAGGAGGAGATAGAAAACGGGGATGACCAGCAGAGTGAGAAGAGTCGAGGAAAACATGCCCATGGCGGTCGCGATCGCCATGGGGGCTCGAGTCTCGGATCCCGGACCGATCCCCAGCGCGGCGGGAAGAACACCGAAGATCATCGAGATGGCGGTCATCAAGACGGGGCGCATACGAATCGGCGCCGCCGTTCGCATGGCTTCGACCTTATCCATGCCGCCCCGGCGCAACTGGTTCGCATAATCGACCAGCAGAATGGAGTTCTTTGTCACCAGCCCCAGTAGAAGAATGATGCCGATCATGCTGAAGATGTTCAGGCTGTGACCAAAGAGCAGGAGCCCGCCCAGGGCGCCCACCAGGGAGAGGGGAAGAGCCAGCATCACGGTGAGGGGATGAACGAGGCTCTCAAATTGAGCCGCCAGAATCATGTAGATCACTAGAATTCCGAGCCCCATGGCTAGGCCAAACTGCTCATTGCCCTCCTGCATCGCCTCGGCCTCTCCGGACATCGCAAGCCCCATGCCGGGGGGCAGGATCTCTTCCGCGACCCGCTTAGCGTGCTGCACCGCCTCGGCAAGTTTGATGCCCTGGAGGTTGGCGCTGACCTTGACACTGCGCTGGCGATCGATTCGCGTAATCTCCGAGGGCGCGGCGCCCAACTCCACGGAAACAAGGTTGCGTAGGGCCACGGGCTCTCCGTTGCGGTTACGAACGTAGAGTTCGCCAATGGCATCGGGATCCGCACGGTCTTCGCCCTCCACCCGCATACGGATGTCGTAGCGACGACCGTCTTCCTTGAAAGTGCCCACGTCCATTCCGCCCACCATCATTTGGATCGTCTGGGCGATGGCCCGGGCATCGACCCCCATAGCGGCCGCCTTCTCTCGATCCGGCTTCACAGTGAGTTCCGGGAGGCCCAGTTTCAGGCTCTTGTCGAGATCGACGAAACCCGGGATGGCCGCCAAGGAGGCCATGAACTCATCCGAGACCCGATCGAGTTCCTCGAGGGAAAGGTTGCCGCGCAGATCCACGTCGAAGCCTCCGCCTTGACTCATCATCGACTCGCCCGGATTAAAGATACGGACCTGCCTTCCTGGAATCGAGCCCAGATCCTTCCGCGCGTCGGCGATCATCTCCATGACGCTCCGGCTGCGATTTCCGCTGCTTGCGAGAGTTCCAAAGATCATCGAGCGATTGCTCCGGCTGGCCGGGTCGAAGCCGCCCCCGGTGCCCGCGGCGGAGAAGATTCCGACAATCTCGGGTTGAGCCAGAAACCAAGCCTCGTCCTGCTCCAAGTATTCCAGAGTGGCCGCCAACGAGGTTCCGGCCGGCGCTTCGGAGTTGCTGAAGAAAATCCCCTCGTCCGAAGGGGGAAAGAATTCCCGCTTCAGTTCCATCCCGAAGAGGACGGCCAACCCCAAGGAAGCCAGTGTCGCGATCGCGGTCAGGGCACGATGACGAAGGCTCAGATTCAGGGCCCGGCGGTAGGCATTCTCCAGGTGCTCAAAGCCGCGCTCCAGGCGGGCATAAATGCTATTCGGCTTGCGAGGCTTCGGAGCGGGCATGCGTGCGGCCAGCATTGGTGTGACTGTCAGGGCAACGAAGAGCGAGATCATCACGCTCCCGGCGACCACCAGCCCGAATTCTCCGAGAAAGCTTCCCACGAGCCCTTCGACGAAGATGACCGGGAGGAAGACCGCTGCCACTGAAATTGTCGCAGCGGTGGCCGCAAAGGCGATTTCACGGGTGCCATTCTTGGCCGCCGTCCGGGCGTCTTCGCCCTGCTCTCGGTGCCTCTCGATGTTCTCGAGCACCACGATGGCATCATCGATCACAACGCCCACGGCCAGGGTCATTCCCAGCAGGGTCATGGTGTTCAGGGTGAATCCAAAAAGCCAGACCAGTCCGAAGGTCGCCACAAGCGACACCGGAATCGCCAGAGCGACAATCAGCGTGGGACGGGTTCGGCGCAGGAAGACAAATACCGTGAGCACAGCCAGCAGCGCACCCACCACCAGGGTGAACTGGGTTTCCGCAACGGCTTCGCGCACCCCTCTTGAAAAATCGATAAATCCATCCGGGTTCTCGAACTCGATGCCCTGGGGTAGAACAAGTTCGATTTCGTCGATGCGTCGAAGAACCTCGTCGACGATTCCTACGGTGTTTCCGCCCGATTGCTTGCGAATACCCAGACCCACAGTCTCGGCCCCGTTGTAACGGGCGATGACATCTTGATCTTCCGCACCGTCCTCGACCCGCGCCACGTCCCGCAACAGAACTGGAGCGCCATCGACCTGACTCACCACCATCCGTTCCAGAGTCTCAATGCTCTCAAACTCCGCGTCGGTCGTAACCGCGTACTCAACCCGGCCGCCTTCTATCTTGCCCGCCGGCAATTCGACGTGTTCCCGCTTGAAGGCCTGAAAGACATCCATGGCTGAAAGCTGGCGTGCCCGAAGGGCTTCGCCATCGAGCCATATCCGGATATTGCGCTCAAGTCCGCCGAAAATCGCAACCCCAGCAACCCCCTGGATCGTTTCGAAGCGCGGGTTGATCTGCCGCTTGACGACCTCCATGGTGGCCACTGAACTTTTGTTGGTCTTGAGCGGAATCCAGAGCACCGGTTGGTCATTGGGATTAAAGGTATTCACCATGGGCGGCTCAACTTCCGGTGGAAGTTCGAAACGAGCCTGGGCGACCTTGTCCCTGACTTCCTGGGCCGCAACGTCCAGATTGGTTCCGAGCTCAAACTCGACCTGGATCAAGGAAGCACCGCGCAAGCTCGTAGAAGAGATCTTGCGGACGCCTCCGATGGTGTTGAAACCCTCCTCGAGGACATCGGTGACGTCTTCTTCTATCCCTTCGGGCGTGGCGTCATCCAGGATGGACGTCACCGAAAGCACGGGGAATTCCATATTGGGGAACTGGTCAACGCCCAGGCGATTGTATCCGAGCACGCCAAAAACGATCAGCGCCAGGATCATCATCCAGGTGAGAACAGGGCGCTCGATGGAAAGATCCGAAAGGGTCAACCGTCTACCCCCGAAGCCAGGGTGGAAGCCGGCGCCGCCACCTGGGGCTGATCAACAGGGCGCCCATCTCGGCTGCGAATGGAGACCGCGCCACCGTCGAGCAGATTGGCCTGGCCGCGTACCACCACCCGATCGCTGGCATCGAGTTTGCCCCTTACCTCGACCCAACCGTCAGCAAATACACCCGTCACGACGCGGACCCGCTCCACCCGATCCGTGCCCACCATACGGTAGAGAACAGCCCCTTCGGCGCGCTGAAGCAGGGCTTCTT
The DNA here is from genome assembly GCA_963933695.1 of uncultured Myxococcales bacterium. Classification (GTDB taxonomy): domain Bacteria; phylum Myxococcota_A; class UBA9160; order UBA9160; family UBA4427; genus JAZXM01. The sequence goes on from CAWVXN010000117.1 coordinate 4,875, forward strand.
CGGGCACCATAACGACACCGCCGCGTTCGCTCACCCCCAACTCGACATGGGCAAAGAGCCCAGGCCGCAGTCGGCCGGCCCCGTTGGAGAGTTCCGCTTTGACGCGCAGGGTACGGGTCAGGGGGTCAATAGTCGGGGAAACCACGGTCACAACCGCAGCAAAACGCTCATCGGGAAAGGGAGCAAGGCTGACCTCGACTTTCTGTCCCGGCCGAACAAGCCCTGAATCCACTTCCGCCACCGAGAACTCCGCCTCGATGGGATCGAGGGTCACGATTTCAAAAAGGGGCAGCCCCACGCTCAAGTACTCGCCCACACTCACACTGCGCCGAGCCACCAACCCGGCAAAGGGCGTGCGGACCGAGGCGTCGGCCAGAGCGCGCCTCGCCAGACCCACATGGGCCTCGTTGGCATTCTTGCGCGAATGCGCGAGTTTCAGAGCAGTCCGCGCTTCATCGAGTCTCGACTGGGATGCCGCATCCCTCTTGTTGAGATTCTGAATCCGGTCCATGCCGCGCCAAGTCTCCACCACCTGAGCGCTGGCCTCGGCCAGCCGCGCCTCGGCGCTTGCCAGTTCGAGTTGTCGGCGCTGGGGATCGATTTCCAAAAGGATCTGGCCCTCGCTGACCGCATCCCCCTCCTCTACGGAGATCCCCGTCACTTGGCCGGCAATCTGAGCAGCAATCGTTGCTTCGGCCTTGGCCACGAGTTGCCCCGTGGCTGTAATTCGATCGACGACGTCGCGAACCACGACGCGGACAACCATCACGGGCGGGGCAGATTGTCCTTGGGCCGGTCCGTCAGCCTCCCCACCACAGCCGAGAACGAGAAAACTTGCTGCCAGGCTGGCGGCGATTGCGGCTCGCATTTCGCGCGACTTCACGTACATGGTGGCTCCTCTTCGATTTTCATTTTTCATCCGCGGCCTCCACCCAAGAACCCGATTGCGAATACTCCGCCAACCAGCCTCCCAGAAGAACGTCCACGCTCGTTTCCAATAACTTCGAATCCCAGTCCGTATCCGGGCGCACGGCGGGCAAGGAAATCAGCCCATGCAAGCAGGCCCACAGGGACTGCCGGATCAGTTGGAATTGTGCTTCGCTGATTTGTCCACTCTGAATCAGCGCATTCAAGGGTTCCGACATCAGGTCAACGGCGCGCTGGTGCGCCGAGCCCGGCGGCCGCTCGGGGTCTCTGGGCTCGTTCATCAAGCGGTAATGCGTCGGATTGCGAAGACCCCAGCGCGCGAAGCCCAGGCACAGGGTCCGGGCCTGAACCACGGGGTTGTCATCACCGGGCACCTGCTCCAGTTCCAGGACCAGGTCTTCGAGCCTCGCCTCGAGCACCGCATCGATCAGCCCCGGCTTGTCTCCGAAATAGTGATAGATCGTGGGCGCCGAGTACCCGCATTCCTGCACCAGGGCCCGCATGGAGAACCCCCCCAAACCCGACTCGGTGAGCAGGGCTTCGGTGGCGTCCAGTATCGCGCGACGGGCATCGATTCGATTTTGCTGGCGTCGCAACGCGGCGGCTTCGGCGGGGGGGGCCAATGGCAAACCTCATGACTGAAAACGGGTGGAAAGGGGTGGTAAAATATGAAAACAATGCCTGCCCCCGGCACGCCGTGGAGCGGCACCTAACGCTGTTTCAGTAGTGTAACAACGTTAGGCATACAGAGATTTAGCACAGACCACGCCCGGATCAACTTTCCCCTAAGGCCAATGGGCCTCGGGAGGAACAATCTCTTCCCCGCCCCCCCTGGGCCGGGAAACCCCAGGCACTCCGGTTATGCTCGCGCTCGGGCCGTTGGGGGAACCCGCGAATCACGGAGGACCCTCCAGATGCAACCCTCGGACAGTGGCCACCCGAGCCCGAGCACAGAGTTCGATCCCACGGCGGGGGGGCTGGGCTCCCTGGTCCGATCCTGGGCGGTCCACTGGAACACGACCCCCGAGCGGCCCTGCCTATTCTTCGGCGACCATCGAACAATTCGCTACGGGGAACTGGAGGCAGCTTCGCGACGGGCCGCGGGCCGGCTTCACGGGGCCGGGCTGGTCCCCGGCGATCGAGTCCTGATTTCCGCGGCGAGCAGCGCGGAGTTGGTGATCGCCCATGTGGCCTGCCTGCGCGGCGGATGGGTGGTTGTGCCCGCCAACACCGCTTATCGCCAAGCCGAGGTCGCGCACCTGGTGGCCGACGCCCGGCCCCGGGCCGCCATCGTCGACGACCCCCAGCGCGGCCGTTGGATTCGAGACCAGGACAACAGCATTCGTGTTCTTTCGCCCGACCTGCCCCTGGCCGACGCCCCGGCCCCGGAACTCGATACGGCGAGTCCCATGGATCCCGCGCTCATCGGCTACACGTCGGGCACCACCGGGCGGCCCAAGGGGGCGGTTCTCTCCCACGCGAATCTCCTGGCCAGCGTTGAAGCGCTGCGCCTGGCCTGGCGCTGGACCCCCAAGGACCGACTGGTACTCGCTCTGCCGCTCTTTCATATGCACGGTCTCGGGGTTGGGTTGCACGGAACCCTCCACGCCGGGGCCAGTGCCGTGGTGCTCCCTGGCTTTGAACCCAACGCCGTTTTCGAAGCCATCGCCGAACACGACGCTTCGCTATTTTTCGGAGTCCCCACCCTCTACCATCGCCTGGCCGAAAGCACACGGGTCGGCGAGTTGAATCGGCTCAGGCTCTGCGTTTCGGGCTCCGCCCCCCTACCCGCCGAACTCCACACCCGCTTCGAGTCGCTCACCGGCCAGCGTATCGTCGAGCGTTACGGGATGACGGAAACCGTCATGCTGGTCTCCAACCCCGTGGACGGGGAGCGCCGGCCGGGCACCGTGGGCTTGCCTCTCCCCGGGGTTGAAATGCGACTTGTAGGCGATCCCGCCGAGATCGAAGTGCGCGGTGCCAACATCTTTGGGGGCTATTGGGAACGCCCCGAGGCCAATGCCGAAGCCTTCCGGGAGGACGGTTTTTTTCGCACTGGCGACCTGGGCCGGCTCGACGACGCGGGGTATTTGGTCATCTCGGGACGCGCCCGGGAGTTGCTGATTAGCGGGGGTTACAATGTCTACCCGCGCGAAGTCGAAGAAGCCTTGGCCGAACACGCCGGGATCTCCGAATGCGCGGTTGTCGGCACCCCCTCTGCCGAGTGGGGCGACGCCATTACGGCCTAC
>CAWVXN010000118.1:0-7997 GCA_963933695.1 uncultured Myxococcales bacterium
CCAGAGCGCGGAGCCGGCTTCGCGGGGGCCATGGCCTTGGCCCTGGTGATGGCCTTGGTCATGGCACTGGGAGCCCTGGTGATCGGTGGTTATGCCGCCAGTGCCGAGTCCGGCGATCCCTCCGATGGTCTCTCCTTTGAGGCTTCGGGCACCCTGGGCGCGGATCTCTACGTGATCGAGAGTCCTTTCGACAATGACAACGTCACCGGCTTTTTCGAGCAGTACCGCTATATCCGGGACAAGGGCGCGCAGCTGCCCTTCTTTGCGGACCTTACCCATCTGAACCTCGGGCTGGTTCGTCCCGACACCACCTACCTGATCCGGGCCGAGCGTTGGAGCCGCAACGCGATCAACGAAAACACCCTGCTGGATATCAACTGGAAGGGCTTGGTCGTCAACGCGGAAATCCGGCGCTACCGGAGCGACGCCCTGCGCTTTTTTCCGATGGGGACCGAGGACGATTGGACGGGGATGCCCTTGGGGCTGGGTTTTGGCACGACCTACAACCCGGATGTTCCCGGCCTGATCTCAAATTTCACCACGAATATCGATGCCCTTTTCGCCAGCGACTACCGAATCGGGGTGGAGCGATTCGACGTGGGGGGCGAAATCGCCCTCCGCCCCGAAGGCTTCGGTTACAAGAACGACGTACTCAAAGAGGCGCGCTTGCGCGGGGGCTATGGCAGCCGCACCGGCTACCGACAGGACAGCTTCCTCCTCGACCTCGCCGAGGTGGCGGACCCGACCTCCCGGTTCCGGGGGAACCGGCGTGCCATCGACCAGAGCGTGACCAACGCAGGCACGGGGGTGGTCCTGGCGCTGGGCAAGACGATCATTGCGAATCTTGAATTTGATGTCGATCGCTTTACGGAGGCGGCGGGGGTGGTGACCCTGGGTGGTCTCGCCAGTGCGCCGGGAAACGGCTTCACCCCCAACCCCGGGGCGCTTCCGGACCGCGAATTCTTTTTCGTGCCGGATACAAATCGCTACACGGGCTCTTTGCAACTTACCGGCCGCCGGGCTGGGGGCATTTTCAATGCCGGGGTTTTCGCAACTCACCTCGAACAGACGGGTCGTCTTTCGAACCTTCAGTCGCGATTCAACCTAGGCCTGAACAGCGTGACGACGGTTTCGGCGCACGTCGACGGCAGCATCCCCCTGAGCACCCGCTTAATATTGAGCGGGTTCGTGAAATATATCCACAGGGCGAACAACATCGACGAGGATTCCTTTACGGCCCTTGATCCTTCGGGAGCCAGCCAGGAGTCGCCCTACATCAAGAAGCGCGACGAGATTCGCGGGAGCATGGAAATCGGGGCGAAGCTTGCGCCCTCCACACGAATTGCATTGGGGTACACCGTGGACTGGGTCGATCGCGACCTCGCTTATCCCCAGGGTCCCGTTGGGATACAGCCGAACGTCAGTGTGATTCGTCCCAAGAGCTTGAGCCACCGAGTGTTCTTGAAGGGCCGGGCCAGGTTGTTCCGGTCGCTTCAGCTCTCGGGTGAACTCGGCTATCTCTGGGCGCCCGAGGTCGCCTACCCCACGGATCTAAGCGAGGCTGTTTCCTTCCGTGCTCGGGGCACGTACTCCTTGCTCCCCAAAGTGATTGGGGTTCCGCTCACTCTTTCATTCTCGGGCCGGGTCCTCGATGGGAAGAACGACGAGTTCGATCTGCCGGGGCCGGGCCCGGTCTCGAACGGCGCCCGACGTTCGAAAAACTTCGAGCGCACGGATTGGGGCTATGACCTCACCCTTACGGCTTTACCTCGAACCGCTCTGGCCCTCTACGGAACGTTCTCGCAATCCGGGGATGAACAGGCCACGGATTATGTTCGGACCACTCTTGCGCGATCGGCGGGCGGAGGTGCGTTTTACGTCGATTCGATTCCCCACTACGCCAGCAATCTCAAGTCCGTGATTGTGGGTGGCACGCTGAGTGACGTGCTGGGGGCCGACGTGGGCCTCTCAGCGGCGATCACCTGGGCCGAGATGATGGCCAGCGGAGCACAGGGGGTCGGCAGTAATGTCGGGCAGTTGATCAATGACGCAAACCGCATCGAGAGCCGGATCCTGACCCTCAACAGCGATTTTGACTACACGATTCGAGAGGGGTTGGGCGCGGGGATCGGGTACCGCTATCAAGAGTTCATCGACGATGCGCAACTCGGCCCCCTGAATCTGGATGAGACGGTGCATACGATTATGCTTCGACTGAAGGTGGCGCTGTAGGTCGCTGATTGAGACGCGCGCATCCACAAGCGCGTCTCCACGCACGCTATTGCGCCTGCTTTTGTCGTTCCTCTTCTTCCTTTTGCTTCTTCCGGAGTTCGATGTAGTGGCCTTTGACGTGCTCCGGGATCGGGTGGGCGATTCGGGTCGCGGCCTGCTCATAGTCGAACCCTGCGGTGCTTCCATCGGCGAGGGTGTAGCGCTGGGGGTCGAAGGTGGGGCTGGCTTCGTTATGACAGCGTAGGCAGATACCTCGTTCTGAGTCGGGATCCCACAGGCCTTTTGCCCTGGCCTCTTCCAGGTCCGCCATGATCTTCTTCTTACGGTAGTCCCGGCCCGGCCCGTGGCAGGACTCGCATTGAACCCCTTCGCTGGCCTTGAGCGGCTTCCAGATTCGTTCGGGGGGCACGCCGAAAGCAGTGATGTGGCAGGCGAGGCATTCAGGGGCCTCCGAGGCCGGCCCCTCTAGGCCCTGTGCCCGGGCGATCTCCTGGGACACGGAACTGGTCAGAGTCGTGAAGCCGTGCGCGTGGGGACCCTTTAGCCACGTGGAATTTTGATCCCCCATCAACTCCTTCCCGTGGCAACTCTTGCACTTTCGGGCGCCAATGAAGTCGTGGGAAATGGCAGCGCCTGCATCCCCCAGTCGGCCGACGTCGCCGGGTGCGACTGTCGCCGAGGCGAGAAAGGCAAGGGCGACGAGTGCGGCCTGGTACTTGCGGACGGAGTGCGCATTGGACGGGTGCATGGCATTCATGGGCGGCAACAAGGCCTCGGAATGGGGCGTGAGATTCAGTTTCAACTATAGAGGAGAATCCGCGTCGAATGTTGACCTGCAGGCTCTCAAGAAAAATCAAGTTGTTCGATTCGTCAGTTCCGCCCAAGAGAGCGCAGGGTCTTTGACCCGGTTCCAAAGGCGACCACTCCAAGGGAGAACCTTCGGGGCTTGCCCTAGTAAGACACATAATGGAACCCGCCCACACCTTCTGCGCCTTAGGTGCTCGTGAATTCCGTGTGAACTCTGTGGGCAGAAGCGTCTTTAGGTAACCGTATATTAGGTTTATTCAGGGCGTCCGTATTTCACCGCAACGTTTGGTATTCGGCTTGCATTGTTGTGGCGTGATCTCCGGGTACGTTCGGCGCTAGGTCGTGAGCCGGTTGGATCTATCGTCCCACGCGAAATTCGCCTGAGGCGTAATCAGAAACAGTTTGAGACACTGACAAGGAAATTTGAAAATGAAAAAAATGAATCTGTGGTTCGGCACTCTCGCTGCCCTTTCGCTGATTGCTCCGGCCGGAATCGCTCTCGCGGGTGACGCCGATACCAACGCAACTGGAAGCATCGAAGCTCTTGATGCGAACCAGGGAAGTGGTAGCCAGACCAATGCGGACGACTGGGAGAACATGAGTAACGTTCTCGCCGGAAGTGGCAGCATGACGAGCAACACGGGTAACGACGCCAACACCGGCTCGGGCTCCCAGGACAACTCCAGTGATACCTCTGACAACTGGAGCGAGATCGGGAACGGCAACAATGGATCCGGTGCCCAGGTACTCGGTTCGGCCAACAGCAACGGCGGTGACCGCACCTCCAGCGACATCGTGATGACTCTCGGTGACGGTGGTTCGGTGGCGAACTCGGCTCTCGAGAGCTCGGTAACCGGAAATGCTGTGACTGTGACAGGGATGACCGCCTCGGCCAACTCTGCGCTCACCATGACGGGCGGAAGCGGTTTCTCCGGAATGTACGGTGTGAACGCTATCGCTCTGAGCACGGGTGCCAACTCGAGCCAGAACGTCAACGTCAACGTGACCGCCAGTGTAGAAGCGCGAAACTAAAAACCTAATCAGTTGCACTTGAAAATTCGGCGTGCAGAGCACGCCTTAACTAGCGGAAGAAGGAATTCAGTCATGACCAATAAAGTGATATCGGCAGCGCTAATGCTGCTCCTCGCACTTTGGGTCGCGAATGCTGGTACTGCTCTTGCGGGCAATGAAAACATCAACGCCCGCGGCGATCTCAATGCTCTGGATGCGAATCAGGGCAAAGGCGTTCAAGTGAACGCCGATACTTGGGAGAACATGGATAACGTTCTCGCCGGTGACGGAAATCAGACTCAGGATACTGTGAACAACGCCAATACCGGCGACGGTTCCCAGGATAACTCGACCTCGAGCGCTGATGGATGGAGTGGCTTGGGAAATGCGAACAACGGATCAGCGACACAGACGGTGGACTCCACTAACAGTAATGGTGGAGACCGCTATTCCAACGACATCGTGTTCACGCTCGGAGATGACGACTCTTCAGTCAGCAGCTCTGCGCTTGAGGCCAGTGTCAGCGGAAACGCGATTTCTGTGGCAGCCGATTTTTCTCAATCAGACTCTGAAATGTCGCTAGGTACCGGAAGTGGATTCCGAGATCTTGCTGGTGTCTCAGCTGTCGCGATGGCTTCGGGAGCGAATTCAAGCCAAAACGTCAGCGTCAACGTGAGCGCAGGCATAGTTTCGTACTAGATATAAGACTTGATCCGGAAGTGGATCAGGCGATGAAATGAAAGTCTTAGAGTTCTGTCAGATGGACTGACCGGACAGATTTAATGAGAAAGAAGAAGGGAAATGGAAATGCGAAAATCAATCGGACGGGTGATTGTTGGCTTCATGGTTTCGCTTTCGTTTGTTGTTTCAGGCGTTTCGCAAGCAGGAAACGAAAATACCAATGCCGAGGGCATGATCAGTGCCCTGGATGCTAACCGGGGAACCGGTGTTCAGGTCAACGCCGATACATGGGAGAACATGGATAATGTTCTCGCGGGCGACGGAAGTCAGACCCAGGACACTATGGGGAACGCGAACACAGGCTCTGGAAGTCAGGACAACTCGACTTCGAGCGCCAGTGGTTGGAGTGGTTCCTCCGATGGTAGCAGTGTCAACAATGGCTCGGGCGGACAGCTCGGGGATTCGCAAAACAGCAACGGAGGAGACCGTATCTCCAACGATATTGTGATGACCGGTGGTAATGAAGTTGCGATCGCAAGTGCCGCATTGGAAGCTGTAGTTACAGGAAATGCAGTTTCTCTGATGGAGATCAATACAACTGTTGATTCCTCGATGAACCTCGACCAATCGAGTGGATTCAGGGATATGGCGGGTGTGTCGGCCATCGCGATGGCAGCTGGCTCAAATGCGAGCCAGAACGTCAACGTTCAGGTTTCTGCTGACGTAACCGGCGGAGTCAACTACTAGGCCGGGTGGTTTGCTGGGCCTAAGCAGAGGATTTTTTCCACTAGAGGGCGGACGAGTTCAACATTGGCTCGTCCGCCCAATCCTGCGAGTAAGGAATTCTGGGGCATGTCCTCAGGCGAGAGAGTGATGAATCTTCAAATCAGACAACATGCGATGGATCGTGGTCGGCATCATCTTTGGATGATCCTGGCGTCGGTCTTTTTTCTGTTGGCTGGTTCTGCAGGTGCGAATGATGTTGTTTCAGGTCAAATGGGAGATTCGTTTGACCTGGAGGAAGAATTCGGACTGGGCGCGCTCGAGGGTTTCGAAATCGCGGAGGAGTCGGAGCTATCAGAAAGCCGTGGTGGAGAAGCGACTGCGATTAGTCTTCAGGATATGCAGTCGAATGTCGATGGGAATGTTGTATCGGGAAACGTAACGACGGGAAGCGTCAACATTGATAACGATGCATTCACGGATTTTAACGGTATCAGCTCTGTGGTCATAAACAGCGGAAATAATGTTTCGATTCAGAGTTCGACCGTAGTCAACGTAATTATTGGAAACTGACTTTGAGCTCGAGTCACCTTCTTTCAAGAACTTTGTTTCCAAGCACTTGGTTTCGCCGCACGTTTTTGTGCATATGCGTTTCCTTGGCAACTGCTCTCGGTGCGGGCTCCGCTCTCGCGGACGGCACATGGTTCTCCTCGGCGGGGGGTTCATTCAACGCCGAGGTGCGGAGTATGAAAGAGTTGAGATTTCTGGAGACGGTTCGCCAGGGGTTCGACTTCAGCTGCGGTTCGGCTGCGCTCGCGACGCTGCTTAGTTTCCACTACGACCGTCCGACCACCGAGTTTGAAGTCTTCGAGTCCATGTGGAAGACGGGAGACACAGACAAAATCCGAAAAGATGGGTTTTCGATGTTGGACATGAAGCGTTACCTCGAACAAGAGGGGTTGCGCGCGGACGGTTTCAAGATCCCCGCCGCGCGGATTGCAAAGGTGGGTGTGGCCGGGCTGATCCTGCTGGCCAACATGGATACCCCTCATTTTGTGGTGGTGATTGGGGCTGAAGGTGGGGAGCTCCTGTTGAGTGACCCCGCTCGCGGCATCTGGAACATGTCAGTTGAGGAAGTGGAACGGTTGTGGAACGGAGTCTTTTTTGTTGTTCGCCAGGAGGCGTCTCTGGCGCGTGGCAATTTCAACGATTCCGACTCTTGGGGAAGTCGCCTCTGGTCTCCAGTGGATGACGCCCAAATGAGCCAAATGATGATTCCCATCCTGCACAGTTTGCCGCTCAGCACGGAGTTCAACACCAATTGAGACACAGGCTTAAAATAACGGGAAAACTGACCTCCGTGCTCTGCAGCGTCTTTTTGGCTGCCAGCATGGGGGCGCTTTTGTTTCCGGGCGCTTCCCTCGCGGATGCGCCGGGAGACATGGAGGACCCGTTTTTTGCTATGGAAGCCGTCGAGGAAGAGGAACTCGCGAGTGCTCGCGGTGGTGCTGTGCTCCCCAACGGAATGACGATCGAAGTGACCGGGCTGATGCGGGTGATGGTGGACGGCCAACACATCACGACCTCCACCTTTGGAAATTTCCAGCAGGGCGTGGCCGATGCCGGGAGTTTTCAGCCCATGCTTGATGGGCCGGCCAGCGTGATCAATTCCCTGAACGGAATTTCCCTGGACCAATATCGTGAGATTAACTTCCACATCTCGAACCTCCCCACCAGCATGGAGCGGGCGCCTTTCGTCCCTCGGCCGGATGTCGGCCACACCCTGAGGCCCTGAGCCTGGGTGGTTTAGGCCCCTCCTGACACCTCCGGAATTTCAATTGAGAAAGTGGGTCTTTGTACCCACGACTTTCCTCAAAGTTTCTCCTCTAGGCACGCTAAATACTCGCTCAACACGCTTCTGAAATTTCAGCGAGAGCGGATTCGTGCCGATTGTTATGGAGGAATTACTTTCGGAGGGAATGGGCTCTGGGTCCTCTCGGACGACCCCACTCGGCGTATTGGCGCAAAGTTGGCCACGGCTCCGCGCACCCCAAGGGGTGGGCGGCCTTGTTGGGCTTTGCGTGCTTGCTGATTGCCGGTTCCTCCCATGCTGCTCTCGGCGGGGAAGACCTGACCGAGCTCGAACGCCTGCGCAATCGCGTTTCTCAATTGGAAAGCAAGCTCGGACCGCAAGGTGCACCCGCCGCAAGGGATTCCGGAAACCGAGCCACCTCTAAAAAGTCCAGCCGCGGGAGTCGCGCTGTTGTGGCCGCATCGGCCCGCCCATCGCGAAAAACCACCCAGCCCGCGGTCCGGCCCCAGCCGACCGAAACCGAACTCGAGCGATGGCTCAGGCTGAGAGGTGGCAAGCAGCTCAAGGTTGGGGGCAAGGCCCGCAAGCGCCCGAGCGAGGCGGCCAGGTCAAAGACTCGGACCCCCCCCACGCCCCCTCGGGCGTCTAAGCCAGTTTCGAAGCCTGCTCCTACTCCAGCCCCTACTCCAGCCCCGGCCCCTACTCCAGCCCCGGCCCCTACTCCAGCCCC
>CAWVXN010000119.1:0-7993 GCA_963933695.1 uncultured Myxococcales bacterium
AGGTGACGGGCTGATGCCGTTGCGATCGCCAATTTGCGACTCTTTGAAGATCGACGTGCCCATCGTGCTTGCGGGCATGGGTGGGGCAAGTACACCGGCTCTCGCGGCGGCTGTCTCAAACGCGGGCGGGCTTGGCGTGCTCGGGGCGGCGGCGGTGGGCCCTAAAGCGTTGCGCGAAATGATAGAGGAGACTCGAAGCCTGACCGACCGTCCCTTTGGCGTGGATACGCTTCTGCCCGCCTCGGTGCGGCGCAAGGACGTGATGAAAGCGCCGGGGGGAGTGCCCGACCTCGCCCCCTATCAGGAATTTACCGCCGAGTTCATTGCACGAGAGGGCCTGCCCGCTGTGAGCGGCGGGGAACTGGCTTCCCTGGCGCCCAGTGAAGACGGTCCGATGATCTTCACCAAGCAATTCTTTGAGGCCCAGATGGAGGTCATCATCGAGGAGCGAGTACCCGTCTACGCAGCGGGGCTCGGGGATCCCGGCCCCTGGATGGATCGGCTTCACTCCAATGGGACTTTTGTCATCGCGGTGGTGGGCAAAGTTCTTCATGCCCAGCGCGTCGCCGAGAGTGGCGTGGACATGATCGTGGCCCAGGGCCACGATGCCGGTGGCCACAATTCTCCGGTGGGAACCATGGCGCTGATCCCCCAGGTCGTGGATGCCGTGGACGTGCCTGTACTCGGGGCCGGCGGAATTATCGACGGACGCGGCGTAGCGGCGGCCATGATGTTGGGTGCGGCCGGTGCCTGGGTGGGCACGGCCTTCCTGGCCACCGTAGAGGCGGGCATTCATGATTTTCAGAAGCAAGCGCTGGTGGACTCCGGCGAATCCGATACCACGGTCTCTCGGGTGCTGACGGGGAAGCCCGCTCGCATGATCAAGAGTCTCTGGACCCAGGCTTGGGAAGAAGCCGAGATTGAACCTCTCCCCATGCCCTTCCAGTCGATTGTGTCGGCCCCCGCCATGGCAGCGGGCATCCGGGCTCGGCGAGCCGATATTCTGCCTGGCTTTGCCGGTCAGGGTGTCGGGGGAATCCGGTCGGTTCGGCCGGCTGCGGAGGTTTTGGAGTCCATGGCTCGTGAGGCCGAGCAGGTTTTGAAGGGCGCATCGGACTTCCTCTGAGGGGATTCCCTCTGAGGAAGTCAGCAGGCGCAACCCCTCGCGCGCCGCTTACTTTTTGGTCGGCGGAAATTGGCCGAGAATATGTTCGACGGCGTTTCGGACGAGTTTCTCGCGCTCTTCGGGAGTCGATGCCCGGCGGACTCGGCTCTGGCCTGTCCCTCGCCATATCAGGCTGCGAGTTTCGGGATTCACGAAATCGAGCATCAACGTACCTTCCTCGTATTGTGAAACCGTCGTTTGATTCGGATAGCCGCCAATGGGCCCTCCCCAAGCGCCATAGCCAAAGCCGTACCCGTAGCCATATTGGGTGGTGTCGACCTGAAGTTTCTGCTGCACGCCAATATGCTGGGAGATCAGGAAGTCAGCCTCGGCTCGCGGAACTCTTGTCAGTCCCTTGCTCGCGAGTACTCCGTCCACCGACCGCTCGATTCGGTTGGTGAGGAGGGTGTTCTCCGCGATCGTGGGCGCCTCGTTGGGGTTTGGTTTTTCCATCCAGCTGTACGACTTCAGCTTCGAGAAGTCCACGGCGGGGTCGTAGTCGTCATGGACCTTGACCGTGGAACAGCCGAGCGCCAGGCTTCCTGCCACGGCGACCAAGAGAGCTATTTGGGAGATACTGCTTCGCTGTCGCCTGTACTGATCCATGGTGTTCTCCGTTTTTTGTGAGCGTTTAGCGGGTTCAAACTAGCGCGTTCAAATTGGTGGGTTCACAAGGGCGCGTCCACATTAGCGCGATTAGAAGGGCGCGATTAGAAGGGCGCGATTAGAAAGGCGCGATTAACAGTGCACGTGTAACCACGTGTAACAAGGCACGTTCACAGATTGGCAATGGCTCGTCGTCGATGGCCTTCAGGGGCTTTCGTGCCGAGTAGTTAACTGTCCTGGAAACCTCCCGCGGATAGGAAGAGCTCCTCTCGGTCGGGGCTTTCGCCGTTATTCAACTGGGTTCGAGTCAGCTTCGTTGGGAGCCTGGATTCCGTGCTTCTGGGCACGGTAGCGAAGTTTCTGGCGAGTCGTACCCAGGCTGCGGGCTGCCGCCGTGGCGTTGTAGTTCGACCGCTTGAGGGCCACCCGAATGATATGCGCTTCCATTTCCTCCAGAGTTAGGCTGCCGTCAAGGGGAAGGGTCAGGGCACCGTCGTTGCTTTCTGGCGTGGGAATCGGGGCTTGGCCCGGAAGTTGGAGCCATCGCTCGGGGAAATTCGGGCCCTCGGAAAAGAGCACGCAGCGTTCGATCACGTTTCGGAGTTCGCGAACGTTTCCGGGCCAGTTGTGGCTCTTGAGCGCCTTCCACGTGTCCTCGGAGATGTTTCGTACGCTTTTCCCCGCGATGGAATTGAACTCGTCGATAATCATCGGGACGAGTTCGTCGAGATCGTCGATGCGGTCGGAGAGCGAGGGCAGCACCAGCTCGAAAACGGAGAGTCGGTGGTAGAGGTCGGAGCGAAACTCTCCAGCGGCAATGCGCTCTGTCAGGTTGCGGTTGCTGGCAGCGATAATTTGAACGTCGACACTCATCTCCTTGTCGGAGCCGAGCGGGCGAACGCGTTGATCTTCAATGACCTTGAGAAGCTTAGACTGGAGGTCGATATGCATCTCGGCCAACTCGTCCAGAAATAGAGTGCCGCCATCGGCCTGCTGTATCAGGCCGCGACGTTTCTGTTTTGCTCCGGTAAACGCACCGGCCTCATGGCCGAAGAGTTCGGATTCAAGGAGCTCCCTGGGAAGCGCCGCACAATTAACCTCCACCAGGGGCTCCTTGTATCGAGGCCCGCTGTTGTGAAGAATGCGGGCAACGAGTCCCTTGCCTGTTCCAGTCTCCCCGCCGATGATGAGCGCGCTGATGGAGACATTGATCAGACGGTTCAAGACATCTCGAACTTCGCTGGCCGCGTGGCTTGACCCGATAAAGTTGGAGACCGGGTAGGCCCGGTTCTGGTTGTGGGCATGGTCGTCGAGCCTGCGCTGAGCCTGTGCGCTCCGGGCCGCGCTGGTGACCACTAGGTCTAGTCTTTTTTGATCGCACGGCTTTTCGAGGAAATCGTAAGCTCCGATTCGAAGTGCGCGAACCGAATCGGCAACGGTTCCATAACCGGTGAGGAAGAGCCACTCGGAGCTTCTCTGGTGCTCTCGGCACTCCTCCAGCAGGTCCAGGGCATTTCCGTCGGGAAGATTCATATCGGAGACAACGACCAAGGGAACCAAGCCGTCTTCCATCAGCGCCTTCCGGGCGCCGGATAGATCGCGGTGGAGGACTACGTCCCAACCCTCACGGGAGAAATGCCGAACAAGTTCGGTCCCGAGCAAATCCTCGTCTTCGATTAGAAGAAGTGTGTCAGCCATTATGACTGGCTGACGGTAGCAATATCGTTACCAGCGCGCCGGATGTCGAACTGCCGGAGGGAGCGTTGGATAATTCGATTCGCCCGCTCATTTCTCGGACGAAGCGTCTGGTCATGGCAAGGCCGAGTCCGTTTCTCGCTTGGGTCCCTGAGCCAGAGGGGAGGGATCCTCCACGGAGGATGTTTTCGGAAAATCCGGGGCCGCTATCGAGGACCACCAGAGCGACGTATTCCGCCCGAGTCTCGACTTGCAGTCGAACCCATCCCGGGTTGTCGCCGATGGCCTGGATCGAGTTCGTCACGATATTCGAGAGGCAACAGCCCAGGCGATTGGGCGGTAGATGGCAATGGATGCCCGGCTCGATGTCGTGCTCCAGTTGAAGGTTGTCCGGGATCTGAAAGCGCAGAAGCTCGAAAAACCTCTCAGTCCACGGAGCAAGGTCTATGGACTGGGAGGGTTCGGGTTCATTGCGCGCTAGGGCTACGGCCTGGGTAAGAATGTCGGTGACCCGAACCGCTTCCGAAGAGAGAGTCGCCAACCTTTCGCGCAGTTCGTGGTCCGTCGTCTCGGAGATCAGATTGGCCAGGCTCATCTGGATTCCCGCAATGGGGTTACGAATTTCGTGGGAGATGGACGCGGCGAATTCCGCCGTGACGGCGGTTTTCTCGGCTTGAGCCAGGTCTCGCTGTCTTCCCAGGATTTCAGCCGTACTCTTCGCTTCGGCCGGACTGGGGATTTTCTGGCTTTCGTTGGGGCTCTTCTTTGTTGAGGTTGAAGCCGGGGCGCGAACGAGCAGTGTGGAACCCGCGAAGGCCAGCAAGAAAGCCAGCGGCACGACGGTCACGGGCTTCAGCAGAATGGAGGGGTTCTCCCCGGAAGGAAGGAGCCGCTGCTTCTCGGCAGAGCGCAGATGGACCTGCCCGATGCGCTCGCTCGCGCGCGCGAGCTGTTTCTCCTGATGCCAGGCCATGCCTGCGAGGGCCAGACCCGCGAGCAGGATAAGGAAAGCCCCAGCGGTTTTCGGGGAGAGGAAATGGGCCGTTAAGTAATTGCGGTTCATTGTCCGTTTGAACGCTTGTCCGCTTGAATGCTGCGCGGCGGGTTAGTAGAAGGTGGGTTGTAGAAGGCGGCTTGTAGATATTGAACTGTGTGTGATGTGTGTAAAATGGCGAGTAGTGAAATGGCGAGTAGTGAAAAGTCGGGTTGTGAATGGTGAGCTGGCCCGGGTCTCCGTTCAGTTGGGCCGGGGCCGGGGCTTCGGTGATTCTTTCATGAAGCGGTCCCCAGCATAGCGTGCTTGCCGATGCACGAGAGGAGGGTTTCCTCCTGGTCTTGGATGGCGGGCCTTGCTTGGCGGGTATTTCACAGCAGGTCTTGCATGCCGGTCCCTGATTGCCGGGAGTCGGTTTTACGAAAAAAACGCGCCCACCCGAGCTTGCAGTGGACGCGTTCTTTTGATTAGCGAGTTCTTGTGGTTTGACAGGAAGAATGCTGATTTTACTCAGCAGGGATCATTCAGGCATTTGGGAATTGATCTAGGAGTATTCGTTTGTGCGATTGTACGGGTGGCGCGATATTTACGGGTTGCTGGGGAAGAGTGTCGAGTTCCGGCTTGTTGCGCGCGAGCATCAAAAGCGGTTTCCCAAACTCTTGTTGCTTGCGCCGAATCGTAAAAGCTCTCTTGCGAACCCACTGAATGGATCTTGAGGCTTCGAGCTTTGCGACGATGTCGGGACCGGAAGGAGGCGTTCCTTGATTGGCCACAAGTTGAAGGTAGGTGCACAGGAATTCCTTCTCATGGGCCGTGAACTCGGGCTCCGTTTTGAGACTGCGAAGCCACTTGGAAGCTTGTCCGGCGAGTACGAGAGGCATGCGATCACGGTCGATCTGCTTCCAGCGGATGCTGTGAACAAGCACGTGGATGACGCTTCGATCGATATTGCCGATGTTCTCTCCAAGTTGTGCGGCGGAGGGGTGGGCGTACTCGTTTTCTTCGAGCAGTTCGATGTAGGCCCGCACCACCAGAGTTTCCTTGGGGCTGAAGGCGTCTTCGATCAGGCTGGTGTGGAGGTCCTCCAATATCATTTGCTCTATATCCACGTTCTCACGCGTCGTCCGGAAGTTGCGGACCTTCGCCCGACTTCCTCCTCCCCCGTCAAATCGCTGAGCTGGGGACAGGCTGGTTTCGTCCGAAGCGCCGAGTTGCTCGGACGCGGGGTAGTCGACCAGAAGTTTCTCGGATGTGAAGGTGTAACTCTCCACCCTGTAGCTGACTTGGTCGCTCGAGTGGGCAGCGGGACGAAGGGCCTGGATGCGGAGTTGCCCGAGCGCGAGCAACGGATCCCCCGACGTTTGTTCTTGCTGGCTTGCTGAGGAGGCCAGTGGGTCGTTCTCAAGATGGCTGGCGCCCGAGTGCACTTCGAGGTTTTGCCGGCCCCTCTGGAGTCTCTCGATGACGGGATCCGTGACCTCTGAATTCTCGTGGGTGAGAAGAACCTGGACCAGACGAAGATTTCGTCGGGTCAGGGTTTCTTCGTAGGCGCTCAGACACTCTCCTCGGGGGTTGATCAACGCGGCCTCCCGGGTCTTCGGGCATGCGATCAAGTAGCTAATTTTGTTGGGATTAAGGTTGCGGTAATGGTCAAGGATCATGGCTGCGGCTTCCTCCGGGTTACAATTCGCGGGGTTCGGGGCTAGGGCACTAGTCGTTCTGGGTGAGGGCAATGGATCTATTTAGTTGGGATTACTGGATCTAATTGCATTTGCCGTGCCAATGAGAAATTCTTCGGAATTCAATGATTCCAACCACTTAGGATATGCCGGGGTTTGCCCTCAGTGGTTCATACGAATCACAGGCGCGGCTCGCCTGTCCCATTTGGGCCGCATCCCGAAGCCGGATTGGATCACTCCTCACGGGAAATGAGGGGGATGGGCTGCGCCCCAGGGAGCACCGGGTGCCTTGGGGGGGCGGGAGGGAGAGTGACCTAGGGGTAGCCCCAACGAGTTGCTGGAGCCGCAGGTGCATAGTCTTGTTGGGCAGGGGCTTCGATATGAGGCGCGTACGGTCGTCTTCGATGTCCTTGATTTCGGCCGAGTCCGCGCCCCGTGAATTTGGTTAAAAAGAAGGGGTCGAAAATTTTGTGGATGGCCTCCCGGGGTATTCCCGGCCCGTGATCAGACCATGGGTTGGGACACACCGGGGCAGCCCGGAATTTTCGTGCGATCGCCTCATCCTGATCGCTGAGCTTCAGGGCCTCAAGGCGTTGCGTCGGTCAGGGGCTTGCTCGGCGTAAAGCGCACGGGCATTGCCTCGATCCCCGTAATGAAGTTCGAGGCGCGCTGGGGGAGTGCGCCGTCGGTGGCCAGTTCGAGATCCGGCAGCCGTCGGGTGAGTTCTTCAAACATGATTTGCAATTCCAGCCGAGCCAGGCTCGCTCCCAGGCAGTGGTGCGTGCCGTAGCCCCCGAAGGCGACATGGGGGTTCGGGCTCCGTGTCACGTCGAGAATGTCGGGGGACTCGTAGACTCTTTCATCGCGATTTCCCGACGGGTAGAGGAGCAGCAATCGATCTCCCTCCCGCACCCTCTGGCCCCGCAACTCCGTGTCTCGGGTGGCAGTGCGGTTCATATTCTTGATGGGTGAGACCCAGCGCAAGAGTTCTTCCACGGCGGTGGGAATCCTTGCGGGGTCGTCGATCAGTTTCTGGCGCTCGGCGGGGTTCTCCATCAGGGCAAGGGTTCCTTCGGTAATGACGTGCCGGGTCGTTTCATCACCGCCCACAAGGATCAACAGGGATTCGTGGATCAGTGCCTCTTCGTCAAGGCTGTGCCCATCGATCTCGGCATGGACCAGAATCGAGAGCAAGTCGTCGCGGGGTTGCTCTCGTCGGGTTGCGATGGCTGCCAGGGCATAGGTGGCGTACTCGATTCCGGCCTGTTGGGCACGTTCCTTGAGTTCGGGGCTGGCGGTGGCGGATGTCGAGGCCAGCATGTCCTCAGACCAACGCAGGAGGGTTTCGAAATCTTCCTCGGGCATGCCCAGCATGTCGCCGATCATGATCAGGGGCAGCGGCGCAGCAATATCACGAACAAACTCGCACTCGCCGCGTTCGCAAACCGCATCGATCAATCGGTTCGTGATGCGGCGAATTTTTGAGCGGCTGTCCTCCAGACGTCTGGGTGTGAAGCCACTATTGACCAGATTCCTCCGGCGCTTGTGATTGGGGTCGTCCATGTTGATCATGGAGGGGATCAGGATCCCCGGCTCCGGGCGCGAACTCTTGCCCGAGCAAAAGGTCTCCGGACTTTTGGAGACCGTCATGATGTCCTCGTGAAGAGTCACCCCCCAAATGTCGCCGACTTCGTCGTAATAGAGAGGGGCATTGGCGCGCATCCACGCATAGTGGTGGAGCGGTCGGTCAATATAGAAATTGCCGTCCAGAAGCAGAATCTCCGGTCGGGTCGGATGGTCGGGCATCTTCAACACCTCTCTTTGACTTGTATTGCTCGGCCCCTGCTTGACTGG
>CAWVXN010000120.1:0-7976 GCA_963933695.1 uncultured Myxococcales bacterium
CCGCGGCCCGGCTTGCCCGGGTCCGCGGCCCGGCTTGCCCGGGTCCGCGGCCCGGGCGGCTTGCCCGGGTCCGGGGCCCGCAGTTCCGTCTCGTCCGCCCCGCGCTGTTCCGCCCCGGGAAGTGTCAAGCGACCGAGTAACCGCCATCGACGTTGAGGGTCTGACCCGTGAGGAAAGACGCATCGCCGCTGGCGAGAAAGAGAATCGCAGGGGCCACGTCCTCGGGCGTTCCCCATCGGCCCATGGGGGTGCGATCGATCTGGGGTTTCTCCAGCACCTCGATCCCCTTCATGGCGGCCGTCATATTGCTTTCGATCAGACCCGGAGCCACGGCGTTGACCCGCACGCCATCCGCTGCCCACGCCACGGCGAGGTTCAAGGTCATCTGGACGATGCCCGCCTTGGCGGCGCCGTAGCCGGGAACGATGGGAACCGCGATAAAGGAGGACATGGAGGCGAGGTTGATCACGTTTCCGCCGCCTCGCTGGGGGCTGGCGATGAGCATTTCCTTGCACGCCACGGACATTCGAAAGGCGCCAAAGAGATTGATCGCCACGCTCTCTTCAAAGACGTCGGGTTCCCATTCGTTTCGGCCGCCGGGCAGACTCGCCCCGGCATTGTTGATGAGCACATCCAGGCGGCCCAGGCTTCCCGTTACCCGTTCTATATCCGCGGGGTTCTTGACTTGGAGCGGGTGGTACTCATACCCCGACAGGTCATGGTCGTATTCATCCGCGGAGGCCCGTGTGCCGGTAATCACGACATCGGCCCCCGCCGCACGAAAGCCCGCCGCAATCCCCGCGCCGATCCCGTTGGACCCACCGGTCACGAGTACCCGGCTTCCCGAAAAATCAAAACGGCAAGCTGCATCGCCCATGGAATTCTCCTCTTTCTGCCCGGGGTCGCCGGCGCTTCGGTTTCAGTGCGCTTCCTCGCGGATCGGGAAGCGGTCGAAGTAGAAGGCGAAGCGCTCGCGCAAAGCCCCGGCGTCCAAGCCCAGGTCGCCCTTCAGGTCGTAGACGATGCGTCCGTGCTTGCCCCGGGGATTCGCCGTCATGAAATGATCCAACTCTGAACGCGCCTCGGGGGTCATGGCCAGACCCGCCAGGTCATAGATGCGGCCCACGGTGCCCACGTCGTCGGCCATGAACTCATGGAAGAGAACATCCAGGCTCCGCTCCCCAGGGACGCTGTCCCGGTCCCGCACGCAGGCACGCAACAGGGTCTCCACCCGGTCGGCCCAGTATTCTGCGACGGCCTTGGGATCCGCGCGCTTGCGGCGAACCCTGTCCCCATAGGCGAGCATGGTGGCCGCGGACGCCACCACCGAAATCGGGTCACGATGGGTGAGCACCACCGTCGCGTCGGGAAAGGTCGCGCGCAGGGGGCCGAGTTGTTCGAGGTGTTGGGGGGACTTGAGAATCCAGCGCTGAGGGCCTCGCATCCACTGCAGGGCCTGGAGCACGCGCTTCATGTAGGCGTAGTGCGGGGTCTGATCCTGGGCGAGATAATAATCTCTC
The DNA here is from genome assembly GCA_963933695.1 of uncultured Myxococcales bacterium. Taxonomy (GTDB): domain Bacteria; phylum Myxococcota_A; class UBA9160; order UBA9160; family UBA4427; genus JAZXM01. The sequence continues at coordinate 1,521 of CAWVXN010000120.1, forward strand.
CACCGGGGAACCGTGGCGGTCCACTCGAGGAGGTAGGAAGAAAAATCCAGCCCCTGGAGTTCGATCTCCTCGTGGATATGACCTGGCGCCATATCGTGCATGTTCTTGAGCAGGGGCATCATGGCGAGTTGTTGGGCGTAGCCCTCCTCGCACCGCGCCAGACGGGGGTCCTGACCACCCTCCCCCAGCGCCTCGCCGGGATCGGGCACCGGCTCCAAGCTTTCCCAGTAGGGGAGCGAGCGCAGTCGCGAGTCCGCGGCGATCAGGTTCAGAAGATGAGTCGTTCCCGAACGCGGCAGACCGCCGATGATGATGGGCTCGCGGATTTCCACGTCGAGGATCTCGGGGTGTCGTTTCAGGAGATCCTCGAAGCGCAAGCGGTTGGCCGCGTAGCGGACCAGGTCACGGTAGACCCCGATGCGCCCCACGGCGCCGAGCCCCTCGTCCTCGTTCACGCTTTCCAATTGCACCACGAGCCGGGTCCGAAAATCCGGATCACCAAAATCCGAGAGCCCGGTGTGCTCCACCGCTTCGCCGAGGATCGTTTCCTCGCTGAGGTCCACCGGAAATTTCTCGGCCCCGTTCCGGGCCCCCTCCTGCATGGGCGTCAGTACCGGCTCGGCCAAGTCGGCGATGTGGAGTTCGCTTTCGCTCACTGCCCCGCCCCCTGGCTCGCAGCCAAGCGCGCTTCCAGGCTGGCGATCTCTTTGCGAAGCCAGGCGCTGAGCCAAAAATTTTCGCTCTCGGCATCGAGTTGGCGATGGGCAGCAAGGCCCACTTTCAGGGCTGAAGAATTGGCTGGGTCGCCACCCAGGGCGACCTCCACCAGGTGAATCGCGTCCTGAGGCTCACCCGCCGCCAAACGTTCCGCCGCTCGCGCCGCGACCGCATCGCTCCCCCCGGCGAGCTCGGCAAGGTCCGCGTGGACGCTCTCCGCCGGCACTCCATAGAGTTCGGTAGTGGATCGGTGGTGAAAGAAGCCGGCATAATTTTCCCAGATCGCCCGAACGTCCCAAGCCACTTTCCCGTAGCCCTGCCCCACCTCGAGGTGCGGAGGAAGCACGATCTCCCGCATCAAAGTGTGAACGTCCTTGCCCTCGTTCATTCCTTTGACGGTCTCATCATGCACGAAGAGCGTGGCGTCGCGAAGACGCTCGAGTTCCCTGCGAATCACGGCCCGGCCGACCAAAGGATCGTGATGGCCCACCAGAAGGACCTCCGCATCGAGAGCCAGGACCTTCTCGAGGGACTCAACAAAGCCAAGCGCCTCCCGATAACGATCACCCCGGATTGTCACCAAATTGGGGATATGGCCGAAGAGCGCACTAAAGAGATTGCCCGTGAAGCAGGCGCCGCGGTCGGGAAGCCAAAGCGCCAAGGAATCAACGGTTTCGCCCCCCGGAACCGCGAAGAGTTCGAAACGCTCCCCCCCGAGTTCAAAGCGATACTCCTGCTCGAAAGTGATGCTCGGGACGGGGTGGGATTGAGCGCTCGCCGCACCGCCATGGGCATGGACGTAGCGCAGGGCCTTTCCAATGGTCTCCGCAAAGGCAAAACCGCTCCGGGCCGGTCGAAAATGGCTCAGCCGCTCATCGTCGGCCTGGCAGGCCGCGTTGTTGGCCTGGGCAATCAGTTCGGTGCCGGGCTCGGCCATATGGTCAAAGCCGCCAATGTGGTCCACGTGCCCTTGGGTCAGCACGATATAGCGAACCGGGGAGTCATCGATGGCGTCGTAGTTGCGCTTGTGTACAGGCGCCTCAAACCCCATCCCGGTATTGATAATCACCCGGCCTGCCGGCGTCACGATCAGAAAACTATTCGAAAGACCCCGGGAAAGATAGATCCCCTCAAGGATTTTCTCGGCCTCGTCTTGGGAAGCGGGCAAAATATCGAAACCACTCGGTCTCGACCGGTAGAGGGGCTCAGGCATGGGGCCTCCAGAGATCAGTTGTCCGGGAGGTTAGACTCCAGTATTCATTGTGCCAATGGCCCCGATGCCACGTATTTTCGCATGCGACATCCCAGGAGATCATCCATGAGCAGCCAGTTTGCCGACCGTCTGGGCCTTGGGCCCATCGACCAGGTTTCGTACGTCGTAGAGAACATCGACCGCGCCTTGCCCGGCTATGAAGCCCTATTCGGTCCCTTCGAGGTCAGTCAGAACGAATTGCCCGACTGCACCATCCGCGGAAAATCAGCCGACTGCACCCTGAAGATGGCCATCGGACATTCGGGGTCCATGGAGATCGAACTCATCGAAGTGGTCGCCGGCGAGACCACACACACCGAGCATCTGCGCGAACACGGCGAAGGACTTCACCATGTTCGCTTTCGTGTGGACGACATCGATACCAAGCTGCCCGAACTCGAGGCCGAGGGATTCAAAACCCTTCTCTACAAGCGCTTTTCTCCCGAGATCGCCTTCGCGTATATCCAGACCCCGGATGCCATTGGAGGCAGCGTGATCGAGCTCCTCCAACTCTGATCGCCCGAGGCCCGCAGTACGACACCTTGAGTGCAGTTCCTTAAGTACTGCTCCTTAAGTGCTGCGGCTTAAGTGCTGCGGCTTAAGCACCGCTCTTTAAGCACTGCGCCAGCAGTTCTTAGGAAAACCCGACCAGGGTCTCCGGATTTTGCGCGAGGCCGTGGACGAGTTTCCAGAGAACCAGAGACTCGCCCGGAACTACCGCATCCTGAGTTTGCGCCAAACCCGAGCCGAGGCCAAGAAGGGAGCCTGAGAAGCCAGAACTGCCCCACTACGCAAGCAGCGGGCAGCGGGCAGCGGGCAGCGGGCAGCGGGCTCTCAAAAGCTTGCCCCAATCCAAGGCTCTTGCTCAGCTAATTCGAGCGGAGCGCGAGTTCCCCTTCGGTGCTTCGCACCTCGGCATATTCAGGCAGCGCACCCAGCCCAAGCTCCGCACGCACGTCATCCAGCGGACGCCCAAGCAGCGTCTCCCAGTCTGCCCCGGGTAGCCAGGCGGCTCGACGACCCCGCCCATAGCCCCGGCGAATCGTCTTCCGGGCGCCGGGGATATTCCCGGCCTTCAGATAGGCCATGGCGACGATGAGCCCGATCCCCGGGTTGCGGGTCTGGGCAAAGGTGAACGCCAGTAAAGAAGCTTCCCCCACCAAATCCCGGTTATAGCCGGTCAGCACGTGCCAGAGATCGTGGGTATCCCGGAGTCGAACGCCGAAGCGAGTTCGATCCTCGTCGTGGCCGACCACCCGACCGCCGTCCACGCTCGCCTCGACCAAACCATCGGCGCTGATCTGTTCGTCGGTCATGAAAATCGCGTATGTCTTGCCGAGGGTGCCCTGGGCCAGAGCGTGGAGAGCCTTGCGATCGCTGAGCCGCGCGAGGATGTCACGCTTTTCCGAAAGCACTTGGCGACCGATAGGCAAAGCCAAGAAACGGCGAAACTGACGTTCACCACTGTTGCCCGACAAAGCATCGATGATCACGAAGACCTGATCGGTCCGGTCGGGATCGGCGATCAGTTTTCGCAGTGCACGCCACGCAGCCCCGAGACGGATCGGGTACCGCTTGGGACTACCCACGGAGTCGGCCGCGGTCCCGATACCCGTACCTGTACCGATGCCAGTACCCATGCCAGTACCGATGCCAGTACCGATGCCCTCTGGGGCCGGAAAGGGTGCGCCCGATGAGCGGCTCTCATCGGGGGTGTTTTTCGTTGACTCGGGTGTGGCAAGGGCTTCCATCGGCTTCTCCAGTAGTTTTATCGCTACTGACACTAATGTATATATCTAAATACCACAATAGTGTAGGCTAGAAAAATGGCGGAACAGAAGAAGCCCGTTGTGGCATCAGCACCCCGGCGGCGTCGCAGCGCCGAGGTGGCCCGCCGTGAGATCCTTGATGCGGCCCAGCACAGACTCGACGAGGGCGGGCCCGACGCCATTCGGCTCCAGGAAATCGCGCGGGATGTGGGCATTGCCCATCCGACCATTCTCCACCATTTCGGCAGTCGGGACGGACTGATCCAAGCCCTCGACGCCCGGGCGATCCACGCACTGAGCGACGACGTCTCCGCCATGCTCCAGGGCCGAAGAGCCCAGGATTCGGGAGTCGAACTCCTGGAACGCCTGGCCCATACCATGAACGATCTGGGGCTTGCCCGGCTAATCGCCTGGTGGGCCATGCGCGAACCCAACGCACGGGCTCTCGAAGGCATCGACCCGCCGGCACTGGTTCGCAACATCTCTCAACTTATCTGCAGTCAGATCCAAGGCGATGAAGCCCACTCCACAGAACGGGAAGAACTCGTTTCCTTCGGCGTTCGTCTGGCCGTGATGGCCATGTTCGGCGAGGCACTCATCGGCGATATCATGAGCCCGGCAGGCGCCGAGGAGAGAGACACCGAGCGCCATCGGTTTCGTGCCTGGCTTTCCGAGTTGCTCGTCGAGAAAATCGCCGACCCCAGCGACGATTAACCTTCCCGGGGCTCAATCGAGACTTCCCTGGACGGGCTTCCGCGAGGCGCGACCGCCGCCCGGCTCAAAGCTTCAATGGATCGCACGGGGCTCTACGAGTTCGAAGAGCCCGACCTCGGCATCAAACTCGGTGCCATCTTCGCGCTGCATGCGATAGGTGCCCGTCATGCTCCCAAAAGGGGTCGGCAGAGGGCAGCCCGAGGTGTACTCAAAACTCTCCCCCGGCCCGAGCACCGGTTGGGCGCCCACCACGCCCTCTCCCCGCACCTCTTCGGTATTTCCCGATCCGTCGATGATGATCCAATGTCGATCGGTAAGCTGAACCGTGGCGCTTCCTTCGTTGCTGATACGAATTGTGTAGAGGAAGAACCATTCGCTGGCTCTGGGGTTCGAGTGCTCTTGGGAATATTTGGCGCGAACTCCTACGCGCACACCATCGGTGATGGCCTCTGAGGTAGTCACGAAGGGTTCGGTTTCGACTTCGGCATCGGGCATGTTCACAGAGTAGCCTCCAATACGTGGTTTTTTCAAGAACCCGGATCCCCGAGCAGAGCGCCCATTAAGCCGGAGCGAAGGCCGCGCCACCGTCGATCTTGATCACGGCCCCGGTGGTATAGCTCGAAGCATCGCTGGCGAGATAAAGCGCCGCCCCAACGATTTCACGCGCCTCACCCCCACGCTGGAGAGGGATCGACCGGCGAGCGTTTTCGGCGAATGCATCCAGATCCCAGGCCTTGCTGATATCCGTGAGAAAGGGACCGGGCATAATGCAATTGACCCGGACTCGGGGGGCAAAGGCACGAGCCAGGCCCACGGTCAACGCGTTGAGCCCGGCCTTGGCGGCTCCATAGGGAACCTCCGCCGGGCTGGGCTGCACCGCCGCGATACTGCTGATGTTGATCACCGAGCCACCCCCAGCCTCGGCCATGCGGGTGGCCGCGAGTGCCGAGAGCCGGAAAGGGCCCTTCAAGTTCACTCCGATCACCTTGTCCCAGAGCGCCTCGGAAACTTCCGGAAGCGAAGGGTAGAGCGGGGACATCCCCGCATTGTTGACCAGAATATCCAGATGGCCGAAATGCCCATAGGCGGCTTCGATCAGCGCTTCGCATTGCGCCCATTCGCCCACGTGACACGAAACCGCAAGGGCCTCTCTGCCTGTTTCTTCTCGCACGACCTCGGCCAGGGCTTCGCAGGCCTCGATTTTGCGGCTGGCGATCACGACGTCGGCGCCATGCCGGGCAAAGGCCAGCACCATCTCCCGCCCCAAACCCCGGCTGCCCCCGGTCACTACGGCGACCCGGCCTTCGAGACTGAAAAGTCGGGAGTCACCCGCCCCGCCCCCTACCCCCGTTACGCCTGTGTCCTTGCTCATTCCCTACAGCCCTCTTTGGCCCCAACGCCATGCTCGCGTAGAGTTGGCATCCTCGGCTTGGTTGGCCGACAAGGGTACTCGCTCCGGCCCGCGCCGAACAGAGAGACACCAACGAAAGGCAAGGCAATCCATGACCCAAAAACTCCCCCTCATTTCCGAGGTCCATGAGATCTCCCCCGAGTGGGTCAGCGGCGTCCTCGCCCAGGCCGGACATCCCGAAGCCGTGGTCGAAAGCTTCACCGCCGAAAGCATTGGAACCGGCCAGGTGGGTGAAAATATTCGGCTGGGGCTCACCTATGCGACGCCGGCCGAGACCGCACCGGCGAGTCTGGTGGTCAAGCTCCCTTCGCCCAACCCGGTCAGCCGGGCCACCGCCGTGGCCCAGGGCATCTACGCGCGCGAAGTGTATTTCTACGCCCAAATCGCCGAAACCGTCGGAATCCGCACCCCCCGCTGCTGGTACAACGACGTCTCTGCCCAGGGCGACCGGTTCGTCCTCGTCTTCGAGGACATGGCGCCGGGCGTCCAGGGTGACCAAATCACGGGCTGCGACTCCGCCCAAGCGACCCTGGCCCTGACCCAGGCGGCACGGCTTCATGCCCCACGCTGGAACGATCCAGCCCTTGAAAAAA
>CAWVXN010000121.1:0-7973 GCA_963933695.1 uncultured Myxococcales bacterium
GTCCGGATAAGTAACGCCGGGCCGTCGGCCTCTGGGCTGGCTGGTGGAGGTCCGCTCTGTATTCCATGCTCTTCCCCATTGCCTGAGTCCGTGCCCGAGTCCGTGCCCGAGTCCGTGCCTGAGTCCGTGTCCGGTTGCGCCCATACTCGCCGTTGAGTCTTCTTGTGTCTCACCTGACCGGGCGTCTGTCAAATCAATTGTGAAGATTTTGGTGCGAAGGGCTAGGGAGCCCTTTGGGCCCCGGCCCTTGCCTCGATTGGCTCACTGCACCCACCGGAGCAGAAGCGGCGAGGCTCAGGCTCGGAGACAAAGAGCGCAGGAATTTTCAGGGGGCCGGCCGTCCGCCGGAAGCGGCTAGGCGGCTTCGGGCAAGGCAAAGGCTTGGAGCATCACATAGATCACCGCACCTTGAACCACCCAGCCCACGGCGCAGACGGCGAGGGCACGCCCGGTTCCCGTGTAGTCCAGTGCCTGGCGGACCGAGATCACCATGGCGATGAGCATCCACAGGCTCGCGATGAAATAGACGATGCCCGTCATTCCAGGGATCACGCCGAGGACCCGAATCAGTCCCGGTGCACTCGAGAATCCCGTGGTGCGAAGCAGTTCCTTGTGATCCGCTCGGGTCTGTGGCTCGGGCAACAGCCGGGTGCCGATGATGTAGGTGAGGAACGCCCAGATATACCAACTGCCCAAGGCGGCCAGGGTCCCCACGACGAGCATTCCTACGCCGCCGTTTGTGAAATTGCCCACACCGGCTGCCAACGAGGAGAGCACGACTACGGCGGTGGCCTGGCCGAGGGAGCTTTTGTCGGCCTCCACTTCCTCGTAGAGCTCAGAATCAAGCTTGGCGGCGCGCAGCATCCGGGAGACGATTCCGGTGTCGGAGGGGCTGCCCGCTGTCGCCTCGCCGACCGTGGCATTGCTATCTACGTCCGGGTTCGTGTCATCGGTATTCATGGTTCCCCCTCATTGGTTTCCTGTTGATTTCATGCGCCAGGCACGGCGCCCCGCTCGCCCCAGGTCAATCCTTGGGGAGGCCGAGCATGCGTTCTGCAATGATATTTTTTTGGACGTTGGGCGTGCCGCCGCCAATCACAGTGGTGGGCCAGCCCAAGGCGCCCACTTGCCAGCGTCCAGCGTAAAGCGATGCCTCGGTGTCGCCCAGGTAGGGGCTTGCATCACCGAGCAATTGAAGACCCGTTTCGGCCATCTCCACCAGTAGGTCGCAGTTGTGCAGCTTGTTGATGGAAGCGTCGCTCTGGGGGTTCTCCCCCCGGACCTGTCGGGTGAGGCTGCGAAGGCCGTTGAGCCGGGCGGCTTCGATGCGGGCGTCGAAGGCCGCGAGCTTGCGCCGCAACGCCCCGTTCTCAAGCGCGGGCTTGCCGGCGACGCGGGAGTTCGCCGCCAGGCCATATAAACGCTCCAGGGCTTCGTGGTGGCGGTTCACTTCGGCGATGCCTGAGCGCTCACGCTCCAGGGCCGAACAGATGATTTCCCAGCCCTGGCCCTCGGTACCCACCCGGTTGGCGACGGGGACCCGCACATCGCGAAAGAAGACATCGTTGTAGAGGTGGGCAAAATGATCCCCGGCGAAGCTCTCGATGGGTCGAACCTCGATCCCCGGGCTGGCAAGGTCGATGAGCAAGCAGGATATCCCGTCGTGTTTGGGGACATCGGGGTCGGTGCGGACCATGCAGATGAGACCGGTTCCAAAATGGGCCATGGAGGTCCAGGTTTTTTGGCCATTGACGACGTAGGTGTCTCCGTCGCGCACGGCTCGGCAGGTGAGCGCGGCGAGATCGCTTCCGACCCCGGGTTCGCTGTAGCCCGTGCACCAGGCCGACTGGCTGTCGAGGATATCGGGCAGGTAGCGGGCGCGTTGTTCGGCGTTCCCGAATTGGATGATCGCGGGGCCCACCCAGCCAAGTCCGGTGTAGTCGCGCCCGAGTCCGGGCGCCCGGGCGGTCAGCATCGCCTGCTTCAGAATGTACTGCTCCATGATGCTGCCCCCCCCACCGCCGCATTCCTTCGGCCAGTCGAAGCCTACCCAGCGCCTCTCACGGATCAGTCGCCACCACTGGGGAAGAAAAGAGGGGCCGAGTTTCTTGCGCTCCTCGGCCGACGGCAGATGCTCGGCGAGAAAGCCCCGAACCTCCTCGCGAAAGTTTTCTTCCTCGGGTGTCAGGTCAAAGTCCATCAGTAGCCTCGCTGGGCGACGACGCGCTCGTAGTGGGTTTCGGCATCGCCAAACATGGGGCGAGCCCATTTCGAGCGCTTGAAATAGAGTTGAATATCCTGAGCCGTCGTAAAGCCCATGGCCCCGTGGATTTGAATGCTGTCGATGCCCGTCCGGACGAAGGCCTCAGTGGCATACGCCTTGGCGAGCGAGGCGTAGCGGGGCAATTCCTCGGGTCGGTGATCGAAGCACCAGGCCCCGTAATAGACGAGGGACTTGAAGGATTCGGCGTCGACGTACATCTCGGCCAGGGGATGCTTGACCCCCTGGTACTGCCCAATGGGCCGATCGAATTGAATCCGCTGTTTTGCATACTCGACGGTGATCCGCAGGGCTTCGTCCACGCTGCCCCCCATTTCCGCCGCGACCGCGAGAGCGCCCGCATCCAGGAGCCGATCGACGGAGCCGGCCCCCATCCCTTCTCCGGATAAAACCGAGTCGGGCGCCACGAGAACGTCGGTCAGGTTCAGGTGCCCCATGCGCTTTGTGGCATCGATCATGGGAAAGGACCGGGCATCGACGCCCGGCGCCTGGGCATCGATCACCCCAAGTGCGACTTCTTCCGAGTCCCCGTTCTTGCGAAAGGCGACCACAAAGAGGTCCGCGGAATCGGGGTCGGCGACCGAGCACTTCTGGCCCGAAAGCTGGAAACCCTCGTCGCTGGATTGGCCCGCAAGCTGTATCCCCGCGCTGAAGGGCAGGCCGTCTTCTTCGACGAGGGCCACGCTTCCAATCCGGCGCCCCAGTGCAAGGTCCGGCAGCCAGCGCTGTTTTTGTTCCTCGCTGCCCGCCTCGAGGATCGCGGTGGCTGCCAGGGTATGCGCGAGCAGCGGCGATGGGGTCAGGCTGCGCCCTGTCTCTTCCAGAAGAATGACGAGATCGATCCAGGCCAGGCCGGACCCCCCGTAGGCTTCGGGTACGGTGAGCCCGAGCCACCCGAGTTCGCCCATCTTTTGCCACAGATCGGGGCAATAGCCCGGGCCGGTCTCCATGACCCGCCGCACTTCCTGCATGGGGGAGCGATCGTCGAGGAAGCGCTTGAACTCCGCTCGAAGTCGGTCCTGGTCTTCCGTGAATCCAAAATTCACCGCAGGCTCCTGGGGCTGGGCCGTCGGTAGGCCCCGGGGCTTTCCGAAAGCACGGGCCACGGTAGACCACGCTGCGCGTCGACGCCCGGTGGGTAGTCGCGCCCAGCCGTGTTCTTTGCGTGGACGGGGATTTTCCAAAACGAGCGCTCCATCCGCCGCTGGGGCGTGGGGTCAAGTTCTCCCGGGAGGGGTAGACTCCCGGCCGGGGAGCGACGCTATGGCCTATGCACATCGAACGATTCACGACGCCGACGGGCACATTATGGAACTGCCCGAGTGGCTCTATGAACACGCGGATCCGAAGACTCGGGCGCGTCTGTCCCCGATCAATGTGACCACCGTGGCGGACGGCGACGCGGATCGTATCGCCCAGTTCCGTGCCGATCACGCTGACCCCGAATACCGCGCCCAAGACGAAGAACAATTGTTGCTGCGCAAAAACTGGGCGGCCACGGGTTCGTTCATCAAGGAAGATCGCCCTGCTGCCCTCGATCTGCTCGGCTTCGAGAGCCAGTTGCTCTTCAATACCTTTACCAACGGCAAGCTATTGAGTGCCGAACGCGACGACGATCCGGAATTCGGGTACGGGTTTGCCCGGGCTCACAACCTCTCTATGGCCGAATTTTGCAGTGTCGATCCGCGGCTGCTCGCCAGTGGCTATGTGCCCCTGCGCGATTTTGGGCGAAGCCGGGCTCACGCGGCAGAGACCATCGAAATGGGCTGCAATGCGCTGTTGGTTCCCTCGGGTTGTCCGCGTGGGCACTCGCCCAGCCATATTGGGCTGGATCCCGTTTGGGCCATGGCCGAGGAAGCCGGACTGCCCGTAGTCTTTCACGTGGGGGGCGGCCATCGCCTGGCCGACGGTCAATTGCTCGACCCGGACTATTTCAAGAACGGGGGGCCGGCTGTGCCCGATTTTCATGGGGGGGATGAAAATTTTCGTTCGGTGGATTACATGGCCATTCCCACCTCACCCATGCAGACGCTTTCGGTCCTGATTCTCGATGGGGTGCTTGAACGGCATCCGCGTCTCAAGCTCGGGGTCATGGAGCAAGGCGCTTCCTGGCTGCCCAGCTGGATGCGATACCTCGACTCGGCTTTCGATGCCTTCCGCAAACGCGAGGAGCGGCTGCAGCGGCTTTCCCTCAAGCCCAGCGACTACGTGCGTCGCCAGATCCGCGTGACGCCTTATCCCTCGGAGGATGTGGGCTGGATCATCGCCAACAGCGGCGACGAAATTTGTCTCTTCTCGTCGGACTATCCCCATGTGGAAGGCGGCCGAAATCCGATCAAACGCTTCGAAGCCAGCATGGAATCGCTCAGCGAATCCCAGAAACAGGGTTTCTACTACGATAACTTCATCGACCTGATGGGCGCGGGGCTGGCTGTTTAAGCCGCCCGCTCTAATCATCCTGTAACCATAGAAGAAGGAATACAATGAATCGCTTTCGGCTCAGCTCATTGCTCTTGGTTGCACTCGCTCTCGTGGTCGGCGGGGTGGTCTCCGCCGCGCCTGTCTCTTCCACCCCTGCCGAAAATTCGAAGCAGTTGCTCTGGGGCGATACGCATCTGCACAGCAGCAATTCTTTCGACGCCTACCTAAACCGAAACATGTCGGCGGATCCGGCCACCGCGTACCGCTATGCCAAGGGGCTGCCGGTGATACACGCCTACCATCGCGGCCGGATTCGCATCGAAACGCCGCTTGATTTTCTCGTGGTGGCGGATCATGCCGAGTATCTCGGTGTCATGCGGTACATCATCGAGCGCGGTATTCCCGCCGAAGATCTGGGTTTCGTCGATCAAATGCAGGCGCTTTATATCGAGTACTGGCTGGGCAACGTGATCGAAGATGACGCGGGTCAGTCGGCGTTTAGCTCGTTTCTTCCGAGCCCCTCGTCAGTGGAGGCCGCCGCCGCCAATCCGCCGACTTCCATCGTTCCCGCCAGTGAAGCCATGCAGCGAACGGTTTGGCAGGAGGCGATCCAGATCGCCGACGAATTCAATGAACCCGGGAAATTTACGGCGATGATCGGCTGGGAATGGAGTTCGATCCCGGCGGGCGCGAATCTGCACCGGGTGGTGTTTACGAGTTCGGGCGCCGACGTGGCGTCGAAATTTCAGCCCTGGAGTTCGTCCCAGAGCATGTACCCCGAGGATCTCTGGAACTGGCTCGACGAGACCTCGGCCCGGACCGGCGCCGAATTTGTCGCGATGCCCCACAACTCGAATATCTCCAAGGGCTACATGTTCGAAACCCAGACCCTGCGCGGCGTGCCCTTTGATGCCAAGCTGGCGCGCCAGCGCCTACGCTTGGAGCCCGTGGTGGAGGTGACCCAGATCAAGGGCGATTCGGAAACCCACCCGCTCTTTTCGCCCGAGGATCCCTTTGCGGATTTCGAAACCTATCCCTACTACATCCAGCAAGACGCGCCTCCCTATGACCCCAAGGTGGGCGACTACATCCGCCCCGCATTGCGCAGGGGGCTCGCCATCGAGGAGCAGATTGGTTTCAACCCCTACCGCTTTGGCCTGATCGGTTCGACGGATTCGCATACCGGGATGGCGTCTGCCGAAGAGCCGAATTTCTGGGGCAAATTTCCGCGGGACGGAATTCCCGAGAACAAGGCGAAGCGCTGGCGGACTGGGGAAAACGGGGGCGGCGGGCCGTCGGGTTGGTCCATGTCCGCTTCGGGGCTCGCGGCGGTATGGGCCGAGGAGAACACCCGGGATTCGATCCTGAAAGCCTTTCGTCGGCGCGAGGTGTACGCCACCACGGGCCCGCGCATTGGCGCTCGGGTCTTCGGCGGTTGGGATTTCACCGCCGAGGAGGCGAGTTCGCCCGGCCTTGCAGAAGTGGGATACGCCCGGGGTGTGCCCATGGGGGGCGAGTTGACCCAGGCGCCTGCCGATGGCGCGCCGACTTTTCTGGTCCAGGTGATGAAGGATCCCAAGAGCGCCAATCTCGATCGCGCCCAGGTGATTAAGGGCTGGATCGATCCTGGCGGCAAGACTCACGAGCGGGTCTACAATGTGGCTTGGTCGGGCGCGCGCACCCTGGATGCCACAGGCGGCCTCGCTCCGGTGGGCAACACCGTGGACCCGGAAACCGGGCGATACACCAACGATATTGGGAGCAGCCAGTTTTCAGCGCTCTGGCGCGACCCGGATTTCGATCCCGGCCAGCCAGCCTTCTACTATGTGCGCGCTCTCGAGATCCCCACGCCGAGGCATTCGCTCTTTGACGCCCTGGCTCTGGGTGTGGACCCCAAGACCATCGAAGGTCCCTGGTGGATTCAGGAGCGCGCCTATACCTCGCCTATCTGGTACACGCCCTGAACCCAAGCGCTTGGGTTCAGGGCCTGAAACCGGCGCCTGAAACCAGGCCCCTGGATCCTTGAAAACTCGGCCCCTGGACTCTTGGACCCAGGGTGCCGAGGACGAGTGCTACTCGTCGGCCTTCTCGCGCCCGGCTTCGAGGACTGCCTCGTAGGCATTGCCCGCAGCCTCAACGCGGCCGGTGCCTTCGGCGCGCTCATCGTCGTAGGTCTTCTCTTCGAGCTCTTCGGAGTGCTCGACGTTGTCTTTGAGCTCCTCGGCGGCGGCTTCGGCCTCACCGGCCAGATGATGCTCCGCGTGCAGGGTGGCCGGCGCGATCATGAGGGTGAGCGCGGCGAGCAGGGCCGTTGCGGTGGAGACGTGGGTTCGATTCATGGGGGTTCCCTTCCTGGGTTTTTGGAATCGGGTCCGGCTGGATCCGTCTATGGCGAGCGGGAAAGTACACAAAGCCGGGGCTAGCGACACGCTCGCCCGAGAAGCGGGCAACCCCCGGGTCTTCCTTTGACCAAGCGCGCCTTGGGGGCTCTTGCCCTCTATTCGCCCTCAAATTTTGCCGGCCGTTTGGCCACGAATGACGCAACGGCCTCCTGGCGATCCTTTGTCAGGTTGGTGAGGAGTTCGTACGCGAAGGCCGCATCGGTGATCTTGTTGGCGTGCTCGCGCAGGGGAATGTTGATGGCGGCCTTGGTCCAGCGCACCGCCCAGCGCGGGTTGGCGAGGATCTTTGCCGCCATTTCGTCCACCTTGGCGTCGAGTTCGGCGGCGGGCACCGCGTAGTTGATGAGCCCCATCTCGGCGGCGGTGGCGGCACTCATCAGTTCTCCCGTGAGCAAGTACTCCTTGGCCCGGGCATAGCCCACCAACTGGGGCCAGATGATCGCCCCGCCGTCGCCGGCCACCAGCCCAACCTTGACGTGGGGGTCTCCGATCTTCGCACTCTCGTCGGCGATGATCACGTCGCAGAGCAATGCCACCGAGGCGCCAAAGCCGGCGGCGTGTCCGTTGAGTCGGCAGATGACGGGCTTTTCCAGGTCCAGGAGGCCGCCGATGGTGCGCCGTGCGTCGGGGAGGATGTCCCGGAACTCACGGGGATCGTCGATCATTTCCTGGAACCAGTCCATGTCGCCGCCAGCGCAGAAGGCTCCGCCCTTGCCGGTGAGGATGATGAGGTCGCTGGCGGTGTCATCCTGGAGTTCGCGCAGCAGACGGGGGAACTCCCGGTGCATGGCCTCGTCCACCGCATTCTGGACGACCTCCTCCATCAGGTGGTGCACACCCTCCGGACCGGTCGAGCCCACGTACATGGC
>CAWVXN010000122.1:0-7961 GCA_963933695.1 uncultured Myxococcales bacterium
CCCGCCACTCGTGCAACCTCTGGCTCTCGTCGTAGCGGTAGACGCTTATTCCGCCCCGGGCATCCTGGACAACGCTAAAGAAAAGTTCCGCCCCGGGCTCGAACCCGTAATGGAATTCAAAGAGCGGGCCCTCGCCTCCGGCCTGGGCCACAGCCACGAGCCGACCATCTTGATACGCGTATTCCACGCGCTCGCCCTCGGAATTCGTGACCGAAGTCAAAAGCCCCCCCGCGTACTCGTAACGACGCCCCGGCCAACCCTGGGCTAGGTCGAGCCCATCCCGTGCCACCTCTGGCCGACAGTTCGCCTGATTTTGGAAAACCGCACGCCTGCCCGCCCGATCCCGAATTCCATCGACACAGCCCTCTTCGTCGTACGAGACGTTGTAGACCAAGCGGCAAACATTCGACCCCCGGCATTGGCTCACCGCCTTCGTCCGCACCCCCCCGGTCGCTGCCACCTCGCCAAAGAAGACCAGAGCCGGGCGCACCCCGTCCACCCCGGTGATGGCCAGCAAACGATGGGAGTCCGCGTTGAAATGGTGGACCAGCCCCCCCTTGGTCTTGACTCGCTGGGCATCGAGTTTCACCCAATGGGTTCCCGGGATGGCGTCGCCATCGGCCAGAAGCGAGAGGTCGTGGACCGCACCGCTGTCGTCGAGAAAATTTTGGCCGTCGTAGCTCATCTCGAAGGGCCACTGCCATTGACCGGTGGCCGAGTTGTAGACAGGCCCCACATCAAGAGAGCCGAACAGCGTGTCGATGGAGAGATCCACTCTTCGGTGCAAGAGATTTCCTCCCGCGAGATTGACCTGGCCCTCGGGCACATCGAGCATCAA
Organism: uncultured Myxococcales bacterium; assembly: GCA_963933695.1. Classification (GTDB taxonomy): domain Bacteria; phylum Myxococcota_A; class UBA9160; order UBA9160; family UBA4427; genus JAZXM01. The sequence goes on from CAWVXN010000122.1 coordinate 839, forward strand.
AGGAAGCCGGTATTGGAGAACACCCGGTTGGGGTGCAATTGCGCCCCCGGGTACACAACCGGAGCTGGGTACCAGAAGAACGCATTGGATCAGAGCCACCCAGCGAAACCCTGCGCGACGGCGATGCACTCTGGCCATGTATTCTCCTGCTTCTCTCAAAGGTTCTCGGGGTTCCTCCTCAAGTCATCAGCAACTCCCATGCCAGTTCTCGGGATTGCTTCGACGAACGAAAGGGAGCTAGAATCAGCCGGGCCGATCCGACCAGTCACCTCTACCCAGCCACCCCCCGCCAATCACACCCGCCAATCACACCCGCCAATCACCCCCGCCAATCACCCCCCGCAAATCCCAGAGGAGCCGAGGGTGGATTCTTTCCGGGAACTGAAGCAGCGGTCGCCCCATTGAGTCGTTCCAGGGAACACGCTTCCCCGCTTCGGTGGTTTCCCGAGAGCCTCACGGGCCGCCTCGTCCTGGGGTGTTCCCTGGGCGTGGGGACCGTTCTGCGGCTCATGGACGTCGGCCCCGCCCTGCTCTTCGGCGATGAACTCCACAGCCTGGGCGACATGCAGGGCGGCTATGCCCATATCCTCAGCCACTTCAGTCCAACGGGCGGGGGCCTCGCCCTGCCCCTGATCCAGCGGGTTCTTCTGGACTTCTTCGGGGACGGGCACTGGAGCATCCGGGCGCCCGCGTGGTTGGCCGGCCTCGCGCTTCTTTTCCTCAGCTTTCCCATCGGGCGACGCCACTTGGGAGAATCCGCCGCCGGAGTCGCCACGGCGCTGGTCGCGGTGGCTCCGCTGCTCGTCTTCTACTCGCACTTCGCCCGTATCTACTCTCTGGCGGCTCTGCTTTGCTTGCTCCTCTACGACCGCCTGGCCCTTTATGTCCGAGGGGCAAACCAGCGCGAAGGCCCCCAGCCCCGAACCGGACTGGGCCTGGTCCTGATTACCGCGGCTCTCCCCTGGGCTCATCCCACCGCGCTGGGTTTCGTCCTGCCCGTCTACGCCGGGGCCCTGCTCCTATGCGCGCTCGGGTCCGAGCGATCCCCCGGCCGCTTTGTCCAGGCGGCTCGGCCCCTCACCCGTGCGTTGGCATTCGGGGGGCTGATCTGCGGCCTGGCCTATTGGCCGGCCCGGGAATCCCTATTGAGCTTTCTCGGCGAAAAAACTCGAGCCGAGTACTACGGCGATTTCAGCGTTCTCGACGTAGCCAGTCTGATCACGGGAAGTCGATCCGCAACCATCGCCCTCGGGATCCTGGCCGCCGCCGGAGCCGTCGCCGTGCTCCGCAAGTCCGGGCACCGCCACGCGCTGGTGCTTTTCGCCGCGCTGGGGCCGCCCCTCGCCATCGCGCTGATCCGTCCCTATGGCGACGCCTACGCGTATGCGCGCTACGTGATGCCCAGCCTAGTTCCGTTTTTTCTACTGGTGGGCCTGGGGTTGAGCCGGTTGGTCGAGGGCCTTCCCGGAATGGGATCGCGTTCAATCGCCCTGCTCGGCGGGGGCGTCGCATTGGCGATTGGGCTCACCGGCCCCCTCGGCCCCGGGGCACCCCGGCCCACGCAACACGCCAACACCTACCTCTCGATGCTCGGTCTCCCCGCCTTCGATGTGGCGTGGCCGGGAACCCCGAGCTTTTACCGCACCCTCAGCGCGCGATCCCAGGCCGAACAGACTGAGCTGCGCCTGATCGAAGTGCCTGCACTGACAACCCGGACTCGCCATCTTTACCGCCACTACCAGATCCAGCATGGGGCTTCGTCCCTGGTCGTCCCCCTACCCGGAGAATTTCCCAGAGTTTCCAGCGGCCCCTATGTCTCGTTCCAACGGCCGAACTGGCAAGAGGACGCCCAGGCCGACTACCTGGTTGTTCACCTGGATGTTGCCCGGGAGATCGCCGACTACTGGCGTTGGCTCTACGGTCCCGATGGCCCGGGACCCTTCTCCGCCCAGGAAGCCTCGTTTATGGAGCGCCACCGAGTTTATGGAGGGCTGCTTCCCCGGCCGGGTCCCGCAACCCTGGCCGCGCTTCGCGCTCGGCTCGGCGAACCCCTGATCGACGACGAGCGGTTGCGAGTCTGGAAGCTCCCGGGAAACCCGGGCACATCCGATTCGCTCGATTCGCTCGATTAGCTCGACTCGCTCGACAGGCCCGACTGAACACCGATGCCCAGAACCTCCGCCTCGTACTCGGCCAGGCTCTCAAAGCGCCGAAAGGGCGAACCCAATACCGACGCCGGGTCGGGAAGGCAGGTCGCGCCACTCCGCTGTTGGACCGTCGCAATGGTGTCTTTCAAGGCTTGAAGTGGACTTCCGGCTCCGGGCGATAGGGGCAGCGGATCAAACCGGTTCGCCGTGATCCGAATCAACTTGAAGGGCTCGCCCGAGTCAGCCTTCCAGTTCAGGATCAGATCCATCACCAGCACCGGCCGCGCCGACAATCCCGAGACCGCCGCAACCGCCAGCGCTTCAATTCGCTCGTAGGGAATACGCCCACGGCCGCGACCCTGGATGTCAACTTCCAGCGCCTCTTCGCCGATACCCACGGGCACGCCCTCAAGGATCTTGGCGGATCGCAGGGGCAACGGGATTTCGGGCTCGTCCTCCAGCAAGAGTTCCTCGCTCATCTCGAGGATTGGATCCTCTTCGTCGATTTCGACGAGCCCCTCCTCTTTCTCGGACTCGATCTCCGACAACCCAAGCTCGGGTTCACTCGGAACCCGTTCATCGAGGAGACTCAGCGAGGAGAGTGCGAGAGAATCCCCATCCTCACCCGCGGACTCCAATTCGCCCGGGTCGAGAATTGAACCGAGTTCCAAAGGCTCCAGGGACTCGATCGCCCGCTCCCCATCCCCTTCGTCCTCTTCGTCTTCGGCCTCCTCCAGTCTCACTTCACCCTCAAGGCCCGCAATCGAAATCGCACCCGGGTCGATTTCCGAGAGGTCGACCTCCGAGAGGTCGATGGTTCCGGGCTCGCGAGGCCACTCGTCGGCGGCCTCGCGGGGCATCAGTTCCTCATCGTCGGCCAGGCCGAGTTCGGCCAAGCCCAAATCATGGTCATGGTCCTCGTCCTGGTCCTGGTCCTGGTCCTCGTCCTGGTCCTCGTCCAAAGCCAAGTCCAAGGCCAAGTCCAAGCCCAAGCCCTCGGGCTCTGACTCTGGCGAGTCCGCTTCACCCACCTCCTCGGACTCTTCATCGAGAGCCAATTCCGCGAACTCGGCGTCCTCTTCAATCATGGCCTCGGCTTCAATAATCGAGAAGCCGCCGTCGGCCTCAACGCGATCCAGTAGATCGACGGCCACTTCGGGGACCTCCGGCTCGGCCTCCATCTCCACAGCAATGGGCGCACCCTGGGAATCACCACTCCCGACTAGAGCCTCGAGGCTCTCCCGGGAATCCGGATCGAGTTGCGCATCCTGAAGGGCTACCCGGGCGGCGGCCTCGGCCAAAGCGGGATCCAGTTCTCGAGCGCTGCGAACCACCCGCTGGGCCAGAGCGGTGGTCAGTCCTTGAGAATCTTCAACGGCCCGGCGAAGCGCTTCCCGAGCGCCCGCGGAGTCGCCGCGCTCGATCAACGCTTCCGCAAGCCGCGTCGTAATCCGGGCCTCGACCTCGGTCTCGGGTGCGTGATGAACAATCTCGAACCAGTCGTCAATCGCCGCCTCCCCATTTCCCCCGCGCAGTTCCTCGGCCATCCGGGGCAGAATGACGTGAACGGCTTCGCCGGCCCTCCCCTGCTCGCAGGCGAGAGTCCACCACGCCCGGGCCACCTCGTCGTCCTGGGGCTCCTCGGCCGCAGCATTGGAAAGCGCGCTCCAGGCCGCGTCGAGTTGGCCCTCGGCCACCGCCCGCGCCGCCAGAGCCAACACGGGGTTGGACGCCGAGCGGGCGGTGTCCGCCCGCCGAGCAAGCCGATCCTCCAAGCCCAGCAGGGCCACCGCCGATGCGCCCAGCACACCCACTCCGAACCCGGCGGCATGGGCCAGCAAGGGAAGCCCCTCCACGCGATCGAACCAGACCTCACGCACGATGACGTATTCGGCAAAAAGCCAGAGCGGGAGCAGGATCCAGCCGGGCAGAACCAGGCGCCCGCCCCAACCCCGCAGGCCATACGCGGCCAGGAGTGCAGCGAGCAGACCACTGGCTCCGCTGAAAGGAATTCCGCCCTCCCCGGCCCACGTGGCGTGAACCAGCGCGGGCGCGAAGAGTGCCAAAGCGCAGAAAGCAACAAAGATGAGCGATCCCCAGGCCCCCTCGAGTCCGATGCCGGCGACTAGGAAGAAGAGCAGGGAGATGGCAAACGCGATCACCTCGGAGTGGAAGAAGCCGTAGGCAAAAAAATCTCGACTCACCGGATCACCGGCGTTCACGCCGTAGTGCCAGGCCGAATCCGCTGCACTGCGAGTCTGGTCGGCCTTGTCGGTCAAGACGTCGAACTGTTGCTGGCGACGCGCGCGCAAGCGCGGCGGCGCCACGGCCCGACGATCCGGGCGTGACGCCTCCTCGCCCAAAATCTGGTCGACATATTTCTCCCCCACCAACTCGCGAGCCCGAGCCGTAAGCGTCACGTTGGGATGCCGATGGAAGAATTCCTGTGCCTCTTCCCGGGCAAACTCCGAAGCAAGGTCGGCGCCCTTGGGCCCCATCGCCGGCAGCACGAATCCCGCAAGCATCAGGATCGCCACCAACAGCGTGACCAGCGGCAATCGATTCCCTGAAGAACTTCCCATGACTAAACATTCTCCCGCACGGATTCGAGGTTGGGGGGCGCTGCAATTCAGCGATCCTACCGAAGAACCTATCGGCCGGGAGGGCGACGAACCGAAGAGCTTCGTACTTCCCCTAAAAGCTGTGCTAACCCGTTGTCCTGAATATGAAAATCGCCCTCTCACCCGTGAACCCTGCAGCCCCCGGCCCCGGGACCCCGGCGCCTCTGCCGAAGCTCTTTTCCACGCTCCCTTCCACGCTCCCTTCCACGCTCCTCTCCACGCTCCTCTCGACGCTTCTCTGGGCGCTCCTTGTGGCCGTCGTCGGCGGGGGCTGTGATTCGGGTGCCCCGGGGGTGCCCGCAGCCCCTCCCTCTCCCGCAGCCCCGGAAGCGTCCATCCCCGACCCCTGGGCAGGGCTTTCCGTCGATGCCAAGCTCGAGACCGAGGCCCTGCTCCAAGAGGATATTGCCGCTCCCCGGGCGCCCTCGGACGGCGGCGGCCGGGCCTGGCGGATCGCCAGCGACGGGGTGCATGTCGCCGGCACCCGGGCGCGGATCGAGATCGTGTTCGAGGTCGGTCCCCTGGGCATCGCCCAAGACGGTGCGGTTTTTCTCCAGCCCTCGCCCTTTTGGGAATGGGAAACGCCCCAGGCCAGCCTCCCGGACGCCCCGGGATTCACCGAGATCCTCGACCTCCCGGAGGGCGCGCAGGTCGACCTCGATGACGGCACCCCGGGTATGTTGATCGCCTGGATTCGGGGACGAGCTCTCAAGGCCGGAGAGACCTTTCGCTTCATCTACGGCGCCGGCGCCGTGGGCACCCGCATCGATCGCTACGCCGAAGCCCAGACCCCGATCTACTTAGCGGTGGATGGGGACGGCGACGGCATTCGCGCCTTCATCGCCCACTCACCCCGGATCGATATTGTGGGCGGACCTCCTCGCCAGATTCGCTTGATCCTGCCCACCACCACCACTCCGGGCCAAACCGTTCGCCTGACCGTCGCGGCCCTGGACGTTCACGGCAGCACGAGCCCGGTGGAAAAGGGCAGCGTTGTTCTCGTCGATCTACCACCGGGGCTGGTCGCAGTGCCGGGGATCGATCTCGGAGGAAGCTTCGGCGGCCACCGCACCGTTGACATCCGGGTGGAGAAGCCCGGCGTCTACCGCATCACAGCCCGGGGCGAAGGCGAACTCGCCGAACTCTCGGCGGTCTCCAACCCGCTGATCGCCCGGGAAGGCCTTCCCCGACTCGCTTGGGGCGATCTTCACGGGCACTCCCAACTCTCCGACGGCACCGGGACTCCGGCACAATATTTCGCCTACGCCCGGAATGTGGCGGGCCTCGATGTGGCTGCGCTCACCGACCACGATCACTGGGGCATGAAGGCCATGGACAACCAGCCGGCCTTCTGGAGCGAGATCCGCCAGGCCGTGAGCGATTTCAACGCGCCCGGTCGCTTCGTCACCCTGCTCGGCTACGAGTGGACGAGTTGGCTCCACGGCCATCGGCACGTGCTCTACTTCAGCGACCGGGGCGAGATCTATTCCAGCTTGGACCCACGCTACGAAACCCCGGATGCGCTCTGGAATGCCCTGCGCGGCCAAATGGCCATGACCTTTGCCCACCACTCGGCGGGCGGGCCCATCTCGACGAATTGGCTCTATGCGCCGGACCCCATACTCGAACCCCTGACCGAAATTGTCTCAGTGCACGGAAGCAGCGAAGCACCCGACTCCCCCCTCCCCATCTACAACCCGGTAGCAGGCAACTGGGTGCGCGACGCCCTCGACGCGGGCTATCGCCTGGGCTTTCTCGGCAGTGGAGACAGTCACGACGGCCACCCGGGAATTCGCAAGCTCGGGGAGAGCGCCGGGCTTGCGGGGATTTTCGCCAAGGACCTGACCCGGGAAAGCATCCTCGAAGCCCTACGCAGCCGCCGGGTCTACGCGACCAATGGCCCCCGTATTTTCCTCTGGGTCGACCTCGAAGGAATGCCCATGGGAACCGTCACCGCTGAAGGAAAGGAACAAGGATCAGGAGCAGGCGGACAAAGACTCCAGATCGAAGTCGTGGCCCCCGAACCCATCGTCCGTGTAGACCTGATTCGCAGCGGGGTCAGTATGAGCATCCCCGTGGACGGCCAGACCGAGTGGAAACTCGATCGCACGATCCCGCCGCTTGCGCCGGGCGAGTACCACTACGTGCGCGTGGTGACCGAGGGCGAGGGCGCCGCATGGTCGAGTCCGATCTTCGCCCGCTGACCCGGCAGCGCCCACTGGCTTCGCAAACCCCGTTGCCTCGGGTTTCCATCCTGCTGCCTTTTCGCGATGCGGCCCCCACCCTACCCGCCTGCCTGGCCAGTATTGCGCGCCAGACCGAACCCGACTGGGAATGCATCGCCCTAGACGACGG
>CAWVXN010000123.1:0-7863 GCA_963933695.1 uncultured Myxococcales bacterium
TACGTGGGGCTTCGTCCGCTCGAACTTCTCCTTGGCCATCGCGTCCTCTCGTCCTGCCTTGAGTGTGACGGAACGCCCTTCGGCGTTCCTGACTTCGCGTTGCTGCTAACTGTCCTACCGCGCCATGATCGAGTCGGCTACCGAGGCCGGTGCTCGATCGTAGTGCGAAAATTGCATCGTATAGCTGGCCCTGCCCTGGGTCATGGAGCGCACCGCGCCCACATAGCCGAACATTTCTGCCAACGAAACCTCTGCTGTGATGACCTGGGCACCGCCGCGCATGTCGATTCCCATAATTTGACCGCGGCGGCTATTCAGATCGCCTTGAACCGCGCCTCTATATTCCTCTGGAGTGACGACCTCCACAGCCATTACGGGTTCCAGCAGGACGGGGTCCGCCTTGCGGAGCGCATCCCCCATGGCTATTGCGGCAGCGACGCTGAAGGACCGCTCGGACGAGTCCTCGTCGTGACACTCGCCGTCCAGAAGCTTCACTCTGACGTCGGCAACGGGAAAACCAGCGAGCATCCCGCTCTCTACGGATTCGCTGCAGCTCCTCTCGATCGCAGAAATGAAGTCACTGGGAATGGATCCACCCCGTATTGCATTCTCGAAATGGAACCCCTCGCCTCGCTCGCCGGGACTGACTTCTAACGTCACAACACCGAATTCGCCCGAGCCGCCTGTCTGCTTGACGTATCGGCCTTCAACGGTCACAGATCGAGTGATCGCTTCCTTGTAGGCGACTTGGGGTCGGCCCACATTCGCGTCTACCTTGAACTCCCGCAGGAGCCGGGATGAGATGATCTCAAGATGAAGCTCGCCCATACCCGAGATGATGGTTTGACCGGTCTCGCCGTCAGTGCTCACCTTGAATGACGGGTCTTCCAGGGCGAGCCGTTCCAACGACTCGGATAGCTTCGCCATATCGGCGGTCGTCTTGGGCTCGATTGCGATAGAGATAACCGGGGCAGGGAACTCGAGTGATTCCAGAACAATCGGCGCGTTGACGCCGCAGATCGTATCTCCCGTAGCCACACCCTTAAGGCCAACCGCCGCAACGATATCCCCTGCGTAGGCGCCCTCTACATCCTGGCGCTTATTGGCATGCATCCGCAGGAATCGTCCGACTCGTTGCTTTTGCCCACTACCACCATTAAGGAAGGTCTCACCGCTCTTAGCGGTTCCGGAGTAGACCCGGAGATAGGCAAGATAACCGGAATGCTTATCACTCACTAGCTTGAAGACTAGAGCGGAGAAAGGCTCATTGTCATCGGCCTTTCGGGAGACAATGGCGCCATCCTTCGGACGAATGCCCTCGACGGCAGGTACATCGATCGGAGAGGGGAGGTAATCAACCACCGCATCGAGGAGCGGCTGGACACCCTTGTTCTTGAATGAACTACCGCATAAAACCGGAACGACCTCAAGGGCCAGAGTGCCTCGACGCAGTGCGCCCACGACACTCGCGTCACTGACCTCCGCACCTTCCAGATAACGGGTCATCAGGTCATCGTCGAATTCCGCAGCCGCTTCGACCAATTGTTCTCGGGCCTCGTTCGCTGTCTCGCGCAACCTAGCGGGAATCTCATCGGCGCGGAATTTCGCACCGAGGCTGTCGTCCTCCCAGTAGAGCGCCTTATTTTGGATCAAGTCGATCACGCCTTCAAAACTTTCTTCTGCGCCAATCGGAAGTTGCAGCGGAATGGCGTTGGCCCCAAACCGCTCACGAATCATTTCCACTGCTCGGGGAAAATCTGCCCCGATTCGGTCCATCTTGTTCACAAAGGCAACCCTTGGCACGCCGTACTTGTCGGCCTGTCGCCACACAGTCTCAGACTGAGGCTCTACACCACCGACTCCGCAAAACACCGCCACAGCTCCATCTAGTACGCGAAGGGAGCGCTCCACCTCGATTGTGAAATCGACATGGCCGGGCGTGTCGATGATGTTCACTTGGTGGTCCCTCCACTCACAAGTCGTCGCGGCAGACGTGATCGTAATGCCACGCTCCTGCTCCTGCTCCATCCAGTCCATTGTCGCCGCACCGTCGTGAACTTCCCCGATTTTGTAATTAACACCGGTGTAGTAGAGGATGCGTTCCGTTGTCGTCGTCTTGCCCGCATCAATATGCGCCATGATGCCAATATTTCTGATCTTTTCGAGTGGCGCTGTTCGCGCCATCATTTCCTCTCGTCACTGCGAGTCGACCCTGGCTTTCCGAAAGCCGCGCTTCTCCACGGAGCGCCCAATTCAGGCAACGGCTCCGGCCGCACTACCATTTGAAGTGAGCAAAGGCCTTGTTGGCGTCCGCCATCCGATGGGTGTCTTCCCGCTTCTTTACACTTTCACCGCGTTCATTAGCGGCATCAATAATTTCATTCGCCAGACGCTCTTTCATGCTCTTACCGGGCCTTGCCCGGGAGTAAGACGCCAGCCATCGCATGGCTAGGGACGACGCCCTCTTGGAAGATATTTCCGTGGGAACCTGATAAGTCGCACCGCCTACTCGACGCGACTTCACCTCCAGCCTCGGACGAACATTCTCGAGCGCCCTACGAAACATCGCCAGGGCATCGCTCCGCATTTTCTGCTCTATTTCTTCAAAAGCGCCATAGAGGATCGACTCGGCCGTGCTCTTCTTACCATCGCTCATTAAAACATTAATGAACTGCCCAACCATCTTGTCACCGTGCTTGGGATCAGCGGGTGTTTCCCGCTTCTGTACTACTCGACGTCTCGGCATTTCTTATCCCTGTGACTCTTATATATGAATAATTGTCAAGCTATGCGTCCCAGCAGGGTCGCTATTTGGGTCGCTTAGCTCCGTACTTCGAACGACCCCGATTACGCCCGTCCACGCCGGTCGCGTCCAGGGTCCCTCGGACAATGTGGTACCGAACGCCGGGAAGATCCTTGACTCGCCCCCCCCGAACCAGGACAACCGAGTGCTCCTGGAGGGTATGACCGACACCGGGGATATAAGCGTTGACTTCATTGCCATTGGTCAAACGAACACGGGCAACTTTCCGCAATGCAGAGTTGGGCTTCTTGGGCGTTGCGGTAAAAACACGCAAGCACACTCCCCGCCGTTGCGGGCACTTGGCCAAATCTGGCGAACTGCTTCGCGACTGCTTGGGCTTACGACCCTTGCGTATCAACTGCTGAATTGTCGGCATGCCACCTCGGCTTCATGTTTCGCTCGCCGGGATCCGGCGGCGTCTTTTACTATTTCGTTTCGGGCCGTTGGCCTTTTCGGCTTTTGGCCTTTGTTTTTCACCGGCTCGTCGCACCGCCGGCTGGCTTTCGGGTTCAGAACATTCAGGGTGACCCTCAGGCCAACTCCAGAGACAAGAATCCACCGTGCCCGCGTCTCGGTTACGAAGGGAGCGGAGAAGGCAGGTGGAAATTTCCTATCTGCCCACTGCACAACCGCACAATACGGCTCGTGCAAACCACGAAGACTGCAGGCACTAATCGATTAACCCTTGCCTGCAGACTCGCTTCCTCAGCTAGCCCCTCCGGAATCCGGAGGCGGAACGCGGAGATGCAGTCTCCTGTTCCGAAGCCGCCGCATCTTAGCGACCTGCTAGTCCATGTCAACGTCAACCGGCCTGCTGGGCTCGCGGCCTTCGGTTCTGCTCCACCGAAGACGACTACCGAGGCCTTTTTAGCCCAAAAAATGGTGACTTCTAGGGCGCCAAAGAGACGGTTCCCCGCTCGAACAACGAGGCCCTGTCTTTCCCGTCTTTGCTCGGTGCGGGGGACGGGGCCTCCAAATCGAGGCTGTGCCTCCCTCAGTCTGGCTGGCCATCGGGGTGGGGACTGTTCCCCCACCCGGATCGTCTCGCCGAAGAATACGCTATCGGCCATCGAGCGGGCTGGGGTCCAACTGGACGCTCGCTTCGTCGATTCCGGTCTCCGCCTGGGAACTCTCTCCGAACAGGTTGGCCGAAACCTCTGCCTCTTCCACGGAGACCTCACCCTCTGGCAGCTCAACCTGAATTCCGAGCCCCTGGTATATATCAAGCCCGGTCCCCGCCGGGATGAGCCGGCCCATGATGACGTTCTCCTTGAGCCCGCGTAGCCCATCTGTCTTGCCCCAGATGGCGGCTTCAGTCAGCACCTTGGTGGTCTCTTGGAAGGACGCGGCCGAAATGAATGACTCAGTAGAGAGCGACGCCTTCGTAATGCCCAGCAGTTGGGGCTCGGCCGACGACGGCTGCTTATCCGCTGCTTCCAGTGCCTCGTTGGTATCGCGGAATCGTGAGCGCTCCACGTGTTCACCGAGCAGAAAATCACTGTCCCCCGCATCGGTAATCCGAACTTTCCGCAGCATCTGACGGACGATGACCTCAATATGCTTGTCGTTGATCTTGACGCCCTGGAGGCGATAAACCTCCTGCACCTCGTCTACGAGATAGGAAGCCAAAGCCTTCTCACCCTTGATCTTGAGAATATCGTGGGGATTAGAGGAGCCATCCATCAAGGCCTCACCGGCTCTGACCCGGTCCTTCTCATGCACACTCACGTGCTTACCCTTGGGAATCAGATATTCGTCAGGATCACCGCCCCCTTCCAGCGGAGTCACCAGAACCCGACGCTTTCCACGGACGTCCTGACCAAACGAGACGATGCCATCGATCTCGGCCACAACCGCGCATTCCTTGGGCTTGCGGGCTTCGAAGAGCTCCGCCACACGCGGAAGACCGCCGGTAATATCCTTGGTCTTACTCGCTTCCCGCGGAATCTTGGCGACAACGTGTCCAGCACCTACCGACTCGCCCTCGGCCACCGAGAGAAATGCATTCACGGGCAGAAGCGATCGAGACTCGGATTCGCCGTCCGGGCCCTTGACAACAACGCTGGGCCGCAGACTTGGATCCTTGGATTCGATAATGACCTTCGAAGAAACGCCCGTGAACTCGTCAACCTGCTCCTGCATGGTCGAACCTTCGACAATATCCATGAACTCCACGGTGCCCTGTATTTCGGAAATAATCGGACTTGCGAAGGGGTCCCAATCAAGAAGGATCATCCCGGGCTGGGCCGCATCGCCCTCTTTCACCCTCAGGATTGCTCCATAGACCACTGGATGTCGCTCACGCTCCCGACCGCTCGCATCAACGATTCCAATTTCGCCGTGACGACTCATCACGGTATTCCGACCTTCGGTGTCTTGGACACTTCGAATGCTGTGGAACCTCACTTCGCCTTCGGTTCCCGACTCCGCATGTGACTGTTCGGCGCGCCGGGTCGCAGCACCACCGATGTGGAACGTTCGCATGGTCAACTGGGTTCCGGGTTCGCCAATCGACTGAGCCGCAATCACTCCAACGGCCTCACCGAGATTGACCATCGTACCGCGGGAAAGATCGCGCCCATAACACTTGACGCAGATCCCAAACGGCTCTGCACAAGTCAATACCGAACGCACCATCACTCTCTCTACGCCCGCATGCTCAATGGCCCGAACGCCTTCTTCGTCGAGTTCGTCACCCGCCGCGACCAAAACCTCGGAGTTCACCGGATCGAGCACATCTGTCGCCGCGACGCGGCCTAGAATTCGCTCTCCCAGGGGCTCGACGATATCGCCACCCTCCACCAGAGGGCTGACCTCAAGGGCATCTTCAGCCCCACAATCTGGGCCCCGCACGATCACATCCTGCGAGACGTCCACCAAACGTCGCGTCAGATAACCCGAGTTGGCGGTCTTCAGCGCCGTATCAGCAAGGCCCTTCCGCGCGCCATGGGTTGAGATGAAGTATTGGAGTACCGATAGGCCCTCACGAAAGTTCGACGTGATAGGGGTTTCGATGATCGCCCCCGAAGGCTTCGCCATCAGACCGCGCATTCCAGCCAACTGCCGCATCTGCTGGGTCGATCCTCGAGCTCCCGAATCAGCCATCATGTAAATTGCGTTGAAGCTTGGAACCGTCTGCTCAACTCCTGCCGCATCCATCACTTTGTCTTCGGCGATACCGGCAACCAACTGCTCGGTGATTTTCTCTGTGGCCTGGGCCCAGATATCAACGACCTTATTATATCGTTCACCGTCAGTGATCAGACCCTCCTGATACTGGTCGTGAATCTGAGACACTTCGTCCGTTGCTTCGGCGAGGAAACGCGGCTTGTCGGGCGGAATGACCATGTCGTCGAGACAGATCGAGATGCCGGCCTTCGTCGCGTGGCCGTACCCCAGCGTTCGGAGCTTGTCTGCCAAGAGTACCGTCGCCTTATCACCCAATCGCCGATAACACTGGTCGATCAGCTCACCCAGCGCCTTCTTGTCCATCATCTGATTGATAAATTCGAAGCCAATGTCGTCGGGCACTATCTCGCTCAGCAGAATCCGCCCGGTCGTGGTCTGCACCATTCCGCCCGCCATCCGCACATCAATCATCGCGTGGATATGGACTTCGCCTGCGTCATAGGCAATTCGAACTTCCTCGGCGCTGGAGAACTTCAGACCCTCTCCGCGGCTTCCAGGCATGTACCGGCTCATGTAATAAAGGCCAAGAACGATATCCTGTGTGGGCCCGATAATGGGCCGACCGGTCGCCGGGCTCAGGATATTATTCGTGGACATCATGAGAACCCGGGCTTCGATCTGTGCCTCGACCGAGAGCGGAACGTGAACCGCCATCTGGTCACCATCGAAGTCCGCATTAAAGGCAGCACAGACCAGAGGATGCAATTGAATTGCCTTCCCCTCGATCAACGTCGGCTCGAAAGCCTGCATGCCCAGCCGATGGAGTGTCGGCGCGCGATTCAGGAGCACGGGATGCTCCCGAATGACGTCTGCAAGGATATCCCAGACCTCGGGGCGCTCGCTCTCCACCATCTTGCGAGCAGCCTTTATGGTGGTCACGTAACCCTGCTGCTCGAGCCTTGAGTAGATAAACGGCTTAAAGAGCTCCAATGCCATGCGATTGGGCAAACCGCACTGGTGCAGGCGCAGTTCCGGGCCCACCACAATGACGGATCTACCCGAATAATCTACCCGCTTGCCCAAGAGGTTCTGGCGAAATCGTCCGCCTTTACCTTTCAACATATCGGACAGGGATTTCAACGGGCGCTTGCTGGGGCCGGTAATGATTCGGCCTCTTCGGCCATTATCAAAGAGTGCATCGACCGCTTCCTGAAGCATTCGCTTCTCGTTGCGAATAATCACCTCGGGAGCGTTTAGTTCCTGGAGTCTCTTGAGTCGGTTGTTTCGATTGATCACTCGCCGATAGAGGTCGTTGAGATCACTCGTTGCAAAGCGACCGCCGTCCAAGGGCACCAACGGACGCAGGTCCGGAGGAATAACAGGGATCACTTCCATGATCATGAACTCCGGGTTATTGATATCGGACTCCCGGAACGCATCCATTACCTTGAGGCGCTTGGCCACCTTCTTCCGCTTGGCTTCGCTCGTTGCCTCCCGCATTTCCTCCCGCAGAGTTTTACACTCGGCATCCACGTCGAGTTCTGCAAGCAATTTCCGCACAGCCTCGGCGCCAATCCCATACTCAAAGGCATCGCGGCCATACTCTTCACGCAGTTCAATCAGCCTCTCGTCGTTGATCAACTCGCCCTTGATCAATTCCGTATCCTTGGGATCGATCACCAAGTAGGCCTCGAAATAAAGAACCTTCTCCAGGTCTCTGAGAGTAATCTCGAGAATATTCCCGATTCGCGAAGGCAGTGACTTCAGGAACCAGATATGGGCAACCGGTGAGGCCAGTGTTATGTGCCCCATTCTCTCCCGGCGCACTTTCGACTGAATGACCTCTACGCCGCACTTCTCACAAACCACTCCACGGTGCTTCATGCGCTTGTACTTGCCGCAGTTGCACTCGTAGTCCTTGACCGGGCCGA
>CAWVXN010000124.1:0-7819 GCA_963933695.1 uncultured Myxococcales bacterium
CCGTTGCCACGTCTGCGTTGGCTTTGGCGCCCAGCGCAAATGCGAAAGCGCTGTGGCCAGCAACGCCGCCGACGCCGAGCAGCAGGCCACCTATGGGGCCTGCTCCCAGATCACCCGGGGTGTAACGGATATCGTCCGCTGCACCGGCAGCGTCCCCCAGTCCGTTCGCTGCGAGGAGTAGGGCCGGCCGGCCGTACTAAAGACCGCGGCTATCAAGACCGTGCTTGTCTAGACCGTGCTTATCTAGACCGTGCTTATCTAGACCGTGGCTGTTAGGACCGTGTCTATCTAGGCCCCGCCTATAAAGACCGTGCCTATTAGGAACCGCCCCTGCGAGGAACCGTCCCTACTAAGGACCGCCTCTGAATGAGAATTCGAGGGTCACCGCGTGGGCGGCGAGGCTGTAGCTCGTCGACTCGATGGTTCGAGTGGACTTGCTGTAGCGATAACGAATTCCCGTTCGCAGATTATCTGAGGCGTTCAGGTCGATGCCGCCGCCCAAGCTCCACTGGAAGCCCCATTCGTTCGCGTCTTCGGCCTTCGCATTGCTGTAGTAGCGGAGCCTTTCGGTTCCTAGGCCCAGGCTCACGTAGGGCTGAAAGCGAGCGCTCTTTTTGAAGTAGCCCCAATTCAGCGTAGTCGCCAATGAGACGGCGGACCGGCTCGTCCCGAAGCCCAAGTCGGTTCCGGCGAAGTTGACGTAGCGCACCTCGGCAATGTCCCAACGAAACATATCCGACGTCTGAATACCGATCGCCGCGCCGAAATGACCGTTTGTTCCAGACTCGGCCTGGACTTCATTCACCGTGGCATCGGGCACCGAGAAACCCATGGAGAAGGTGCCGTACGGACGAACGCCCTCGGCGGCGCTCGCCGACACCAGGATGAAAAAGAGGAAGGGCGCGAGAATCGCTCCGAATTTCTTGTGCACGTCGAACTCCTTGCAAATGGGATTTAGGGGTGTACCGGCAAACTGGTTTGCCCGGCCGGTCTGGGTAGACAAGTTCTCAGCTGAAAACGATCCGGGGGGCCGACCGAGATGGCCCCACCCGTCCCGAGAGTTCGGCGAAGTCTATCAAACTTCCCGTCGCCGGATGAGGGTTGCCTTTCTGTGCGAATCCGGGGATCTGCCTGGGAGCGGGCGACTGCTACGCTGGGCTGCAGTTTGCCGCCGCCCCCCGGGTCGGCGGCCTCGATTCGAGGATGTTCGAGGACAAATGTGGCCATTGTTCGAAAACTAAGATCCGATGAAACCGATGCCGTGGCCGACTTAACGGCCCGAGTATTCGGCAAGCCCCACGAATACGCCGGCATGTTCCAAATGATGCAGGACGCCTATGCGAACTGCCCGTTCATCCCCACGGATCTGTGCTGGGTCGCCGAGGCCGGTGGGCGCATCGTCGCCAAATGGCAAATTCTGGACTTCGAAATGCGAATCGCCGGCACCCCGATCCGAATGGGGGGGATCCAAGCAGTCGCCGCCGAACCCGACGAGAATCACAAGGGCTACGCGAAGGAGGTCGCCCTCGCGGCCCTGCCTGAGATTCGCGAGCTCGATTTCGACCTCGTCCTGGGGTTTGCCCAGCGGGGCGCTTTTTATCGCCGGCTGGGCGCCGTCGTCGTTGCCGCGAACTACGAGATCGAACTCGACCCGGCTGGGGTGCCGCCCCTGCGCAACGATCCCTTCCGCGAATGGGATGAGGGAAGCGATCTTCCCGCCATCATTCACTTCTATAACCAGAGCAATGCTGGATCGACAGGCCCCCTGATCCGGAACGAAGCGCTTTGGCCCTGGCTTGTGCGCCGCCCCACCTCCATTTATATCTGCGACGACGGCTACATCGGGATGAGCCGAGCGGGCGATCGCCTACTGATTCGTGAGGTCGCCGGCCAGGGGCCGGACTTTCACGAGATCGCTCTTCGTAAGATCGCCGCGCTGGCCCGGGAGGCCAATGTGAAACGCGTCTATGGCGCCGTCGCCCCCGACCACCCCTTGATCCGAATGGCGGTTCCCTATGGCATCCGCGTCAGCTCGATCTACACCCGCAAATCGGGTTGCATCGGTCTCGCCCTGGCCCCCGTGCGCCTGATCGGCCGGCTCGTGGACACTCTCAGCGCCCGGCTCGAGGCTTCGCGCTACCACGACATCCAGCTGGACCTCGGTCTCCACACCCCGGGCGAAACCGAGCGCCTCGTTCTCAATCCCGAAGGTCGCCAGGGACGCCGGATCGATCTCAACCTCCCCGAAGCCGCCCTCCTGCAACTCGCCATGGGACACGTCTCAGTGGCCAGCCTGCTCGTCGCCCACCCAAAGGCCTTCCCCGACCCCCTGGGCCCAGAAATACTCGGCGTACTGGACGCGGCCTTTCCCGTCGGTCACCCGTTCATGTGGCATACGGATCGCTATTAGCCGGCCCCGGACGATGGGCCCGAGCGCCGCGAGACGTCTTCGTCACCCAATCAGCCCGAAGAAGAAAAAGTTTCGAAGCCCCGTGATCCAAACCGGATGCCGGCGTCGACTCTCCTTGTAAGTGTCACTGGATCTTCTTCTCTGTTGGGCTGGCACCGCGCTGATTGACGAACGCCCCGGGCAGGCGCGCTCCGCATCCCGCGCTGTGTCCCGGGGCGTTCGCATGCGCCCTGCCTTGGGTTGCCCCAGGCACCCAAACCAAGACCAAGCCAAGCCCAAGGCCAATTGCACCTTCCGTCCCCACTGTGAAGCCCCCCACAGCATTGGCCTCGAGTCTTGGAAAAATTGAAGGAATCCGATCCGACTCGACTCTCGATCTCGACTAAAAATGCTAAAGGAGACCAACCCTCATGTGCTCACCCATTCTTCGCTCTTCACTTATTCCTTTCGTCCTTGCTTGCCTGCTCGCATTCCTGAATGCCGGCCTGGCGACGGCGGACCGGGACCGTTCCGATTCCCACGGCGGCCACCGATCGGACGAGAAAAAGGTCATTCGCTCCCAGCCCCTAACCGGATCCTTCCAGATCTACGGCCAGCCGCGCTGGGATCTCAGCGCCTCCCTTGGAAGCCCAGGCGGACCGGCTGGGGAGCATCTGGCCGAATACAATCCTTCGGGGCCGCCGATTCCCCTCTCCCCCGATACACCCTGCGATGCCGTTTTAGCCACCCAGGTCGACCCTTCATCCCCGCATTACGACCCCGAACTCGTCAATATTCCCCTTCACGATGTCCCGATCACCGTGGACGGTGCCGGGACCACCGCTTTCCTGCCCTCGATTCTCGACGCCGGAATCACCTCGCCGAGCCGGGCCCTCCCCAATGACCCCCTGACTCTGGGCGCCTGGCTAGCCGCCGAGGGGCGCGCAAAAATTCGTTGTGAAGGCGAAGACAGAGCACGCATCCGCATGAAGTTCCGCAACCTCGTCCCCAATGCCCTCTACACCCTCTGGGGTTTCATGGCCTTGCCCGACGGAAGCGTCGGGCCGCGACCCCTGGGCGGCGTGCCCAACACCTTCGTTCCCGACGAGCACGGATCGGGCTCATTCAGCCGCACCCTGAATTTCTGCCCCACCGATGAGGATTCCCCGTTGCTGGATATCGTGCTGGCCCTGCACACCGACGCCTCGGTCTTCGGCGCCGTGCCCGCCATGGCGGGCGCTGCGATTTCCAAACCCGTGGGCGTCATCGTTCACGCCCAGGCGGGCTTTCCCGTGAACATTCGAGAGAACCTCGAAGTCGAAGAGGGGTGCCGGGAATAGGACGCGCGCCCGCGGACCACACCCAGGCCCGAGCGTACGGGCTTCCTGGCCGATTGCGGTCCCGGGGCCTCTCTCCAGGCCGACGGTCCCGGGAACTGTTCGGAAAGGGCCCGGAAAGGGCGCGGCTAAACGGCCAAACAGCGCCTCCCATAGAATCGAGACCGAGCGAATCGAGCCCGTGCCGGGAAATCTCCGGAACCCGGCGTATGCTTCAGCCCAACCCACGTGAACCACGAATTACGGGAAGGGCAGACACGAATGAAACTCAAAATGCATTGGCAGATCCTGATCGGCCTTGGCCTCGGGGTCGTTTTCGGGATCGTGGCCGCCGCCAGCGGCCTGAGTGAATTCACCCGAGATTGGGTGACCCCCTTCGGCACCCTCTTTGTCAACCTCCTCAAGCTCATCGCCATGCCCTTGGTCTTTGCTTCGCTGGTGACCGGCGTCGCCTCCCTGGCGGATGTGAGCAAGCTCTCGCGTATGGGGGGCCGGACCATTGCGATCTATCTCTTGACCACGGTTTTCTCCATCAGCATCGGACTTGTCGTGGTCAACGTGCTTCAGCCGGGCGCCTCGCTCCCCCCGGAAGTCAGCGCCAACCTCCAAGCTTCGTATGTCGCGGAGGTGGCCGACCGCACCGACACCATCGAGAAGGTGCGCGAGCGCGGACCCCTGCAGCCCCTGGTGGATATCGTGCCCCAGAACATCTTCTTCGCCTTTGGCCAGAACATCCGAATGCTGCAAGTGGTTTTCTTTGCCCTTTTCTTCGGCGTCTGCCTGGTACTCGTCCCCAACGAACACACACGTGCCATCAAGTCCGTGATTCAAGGGCTCAGCGATATCACGATCAAGATGGTGGACCTGATCATGATCATTGCCCCCATCGGCGTCTTTGCACTGATCGCCGGAACCATCACCGCCATTGCGGGGGACAACGTGGGCACGGTGTTCAGCCTGCTCAGTTCCCTTGGTTTCTACACCCTGGTGGTGCTGCTCGGCCTCCTGCTCCACGTGCTTCTCGTCTATACGGTGATCGTGCATTTCTTTACGCGATTCAAGTTGAAAGAATTTTTCACCGGCATCGCACCCGCGCAATTGTTGGCCTTCTCGACGAGTTCCAGCGCAGCCACTCTCCCCGTCACCCTCGAGTGTGCCGAGGAAAACCTCGGGGTTCGCCACGAAGTCGCCTCCTTCGTGCTGCCCCTGGGCGCCACCATCAACCTCGACGGCACCGCGCTCTACCAGGCCGTGGCCACGGTTTTCATCGCCCAGGCCCTGGGGATGCCCCTTGACCTGATGGCCCAGCTCACCATTGTGCTCACCGCCCTGCTCGCTTCCATTGGCACTGCCCCGGTGCCGGCAGCGGGCATCGTGATGTTGGTCATCGTGCTTGAATCCGTGGGCGTTCCCTCGTCGGGGATCGCGCTGATCTTGGGCGTCGACCGCATCCTCGACATGGCACGGACCGCCACCAACGTGACCGGCGATTCGGCCGTGGCCGTGCTCATCAACGACGCCGAGGAGCGGGCCGAGGCGCGGGCCGAGGCGGCCTGATTTTCTTGGGGCCAGCCCCCACACGCCGCCGAGCCCATGTGACAACCATGTGACAACCAGGAGAAACTCCATGGCCGAGACGACCTGGACCGAAGACGAAGCCCGGGCTTTCCTGGCGGGAATGCGCAGCGTCGCCACCGTTCGCGAGACCCGCCCACTCACGGCGATCGCCGGGGAAATGCTCAGTGCCGTGCAGCATCATGTGCTTCATTCACAAACCGACTTGGGCGAGTTGGGCAGCCCCAGCCCCCAGCAACTCGCCGATTGGATCGACACGCCCAGGCGGCGCCAGGAGTTCCTGCAATTCTTGATCCTGATGCCCTACCTCCCCATGGAGGTGGATACCGCCCAGGTCGCGGTAGTGGATGAAATTGCCACCGCCCTCGAACTCGAGCCCAATACCCTGACCGATCTCCACCGGGTGCGCGACGATCGCCTCAAGCGATTGGTTCTGGATATGAGCCGGCGCGGGCTGGCTGAATTCGCCGGCGCCGAGGGACCCTGGCAACAGATCAAGGCCATCGCCCAGTCGGTTCACCAGTTCGCCGGAGATAAAAAAGTCGCCGACCGTTACCGGCGCCTCGAAAAATTCCCTGAAGAGAGCCTGGGGCACACCCTCTTCCAGTTTTACCGCGCGAGAAACTTTTCACTGCCTGGCGAGAAAAAGAGCCTGAGCGAACAACTGATTGGTCACGACTGTTGCCACATACTGGGCGGCTTCAACACCGATATGAACGGTGAGATCAATGTGGCGGGCTTTGAAGCCGGACTCTTCAAGAACGGATACGGATTTGAATTGCTCCTCGAAGTGATTCTCGATTTTCACATGGGCAAGACCTTTACCACCCTTGGCCTGCTCCCACCGGGCACCGGGCATTTCGATCCCGAGGATGTGCTCACGGGTTATGAGCGTGGCCAGGCGTGCACCGTCAACCTGATCCACGATTGGGATTTCTGGGCAGCCGCCGATCAGCCCGTAAAGGAACTGCGAAAGCAATACGGATTGCCCGACTCTCCCAGCCCAGAACTCCTCGAGCCCCCTCCCGATCCCTGACGTTTAATAAGCGCTTGTTTATAAGCGCTTATTTATAAGTGCTTGTTTATATGTGCTTGTTTATATGTGCTTGTTAATAGACGCTTGTTTATATGTGCTTATTAATGAGCGCTTATTAATTAGTGCTTATAGTCGAGCGCACCCCATCTCCACACTTTCCTTCTCACCATTCATACGGGGCTACACGCCCGGCTCAGGAGACTTGCCATGTACCGCGACTCCGATGACTACCCGGGCTCGGAGAACCCAAGCCGCGCCCCTCATCCCGAAGCCCTAGTTCCCCCGGGCCAGGCCGACGATCCCTTCGCGTGCCCTTGCTGCGCCAATGTCTTTCGGGAAACCCTCCGTCTGGCGGAAGTCGACGTAGCCCAGCAGGCGGCCACGCTGAAGGCCGGGCCACCGCGCCAGGCCGCGAGCGCCTTCGTGGTCAACGCGAAAATTATGACCATGAACGAAGCCGCCCCGGCGGCGGACTGCCTCTGGATTCGCGAAGGGAAAATCGCCTGGGTGGGCCGGGCGGGGGACCAGCCCGATGCGGCGGCGGATGAGGAAACCTTCGACCTCGGTGGACGCTTTGTGCTGCCCGGTTTTATCGAGCCCCACATGCACTTACCGCCCCTGGCCCTGCTGGACGATTTTGAGAACATCGGACCCTTTCGCTTTTCCAGCATCGAGGGCGCCATCGCCCATCTTGCGGGGGTGGCCGGAGGGACGCCCGAGGGCGACTGGGTGCTCGGCCGGCAATTCGACCCTTCGCTCCAAGAGGGCCCCGACGCCCTCACCCGGCAGATGCTCGACCGAGTGAGCACCGCCCATCCGGTTTTCGTCTACAACGCCTCGCTTCACCTGGCCTACTGCAACACCCGGGCCCTCGAAGTCGCGGGCATCACCGCCGATACCCCATCCCCCCCGGCCTCGGAAATCGTTCGCGGCGAAGACGGCCGGCCCAATGGTGTGCTCAAGGCCGGCCCCGCCATGGCGATGGTGGCGCGTCACAACCCGAGCATGCGCGGGGAAAACCTCGCCGAGGCCTGCCTGGAGGTTTTCCGTCGGGCCAACCGCGTGGGCATCACCCTGCTCTGCGATCAAGGGACTGGGCTCTTCCAAGGCGCCAAGGAACTCGAGCTCTACCGCGCCCTGCGCGAGAGCCAGCGCATGACGGCGCGCTTCCGCTATTGCCTGGGCCACACCGCAGCCGCGAGCTGGGACAAGACCGAGATCGCCTGGGGGGATGGCGACGAGTGGGTGCGAGTGACGGGTTGGAAGATCGTGAGCGACGGTTCCAATCAGGGGCGCACCGGGCTCCAGCGCGAACCCTTTCTGAATTCCGACGAAAAAGGCATCGCGTACATCGAGCCCGCCGAGCTTGAACAAGCGGTTGAGCAACGCCTGCGCGAGGGCTGGGCGATCTGCGTCCACGCCAACGGCGACGCGGCAATCGACCGCGCCCTGGACGCCTACGCACGCGCCCATGCCCTGGGC
>CAWVXN010000125.1:0-7803 GCA_963933695.1 uncultured Myxococcales bacterium
GAGACCGACATCTTCCCGCCCCGCCGGTCCACGAGAATAGGCTCGGCATGGCAGTAGCCCTTCAAGCCGGTTTCGCCGTTGACCTGGCCGATGCCGCTCTCTTTGCGCCCACCGAAGGGCGCTTCTTGGATGCCATAGGTCATGGTCATGTCATTCACGCAGACGCTGCCCGACTCCATGCGTTGGGCGATCTTGATACCCTTGCGATTGTCACGGGTCCAAACGCTTCCGCCCAGACCGTAGGCGCTGTCGTTGGCGAGCTCGATGGCTTCTTCTTCGTTGGCCACCCGCATGATGGGAAGAACGGGGCCGAAGGTTTCCTGGCGCATGATCTGCATTCCGTGGTCGACGTCGGTCAGCACGGTGGGTTCGTAAAAAAGGCCCTGAAGATCCGGATTGCGTCGGCCACCGGTCAGAACCGTGGCCCCGCGCTCTCGGGCATCGGCCACGTGCTCCTCGATGATCTCGAGTTGCCGGGGCCAGAAGATTGCCCCCACGTCGAACTCCCCGTCGGCTCCCTGGCGCAATTCCGAGACCCTCTTCACGACTTTTTCCGTGAACGCATCCGCCACCGCGTCCACCACGTAAACGCGCTCGGTGCCGCAGCAATATTGACCCGTATTCATGAACGCGCCGGCAACGGCCCCTGCCGCCGCATAGTCAAGATTGACATCATCGCAGACGATCATCGCGTCCTTCCCCCCGAGTTCGAGGGTGCACGGAATCAACTGCTCGGCGCAGGACACGGCGACCTTGCGCCCGGTCGCCACGCTCCCGGTGAAAGCCACTTTGTCGACTCCGGCCCGGCAGAGCGCAGCTCCGGTTTCCCCGTCGCCGGTCAACACCTGGAAGAGACCGTCGGGCAGCCCTGCTTTGGCGAAGATTTCCCCGGCCAACAAACCCGAGAATGGCGTGATCTCCGAGGGCTTCAGAATCACCGCGTTGCCCGCGATCAGCGCCTGAATCGAGGGATTCATCGCCAACACGAAGGGCGCGTTCCAGGGACTGATCACCCCCACCACCCCCAGCGGTCGATAAACGATCCGCAGGCGCTTCATCCAACGCGAAAGACCGTGGAGTTTTTTCTTTTCTGTCTTGAGAATACGCTCAGCGTTTTTCGCGTAGTAGTTGAGCGCGTCCCCCACCGCAAAGACTTCCATTTGGAGCGCTTCGGTCCGGGGCTTCCCGGTCTCAGCAATCACTGTGGAGAGGATGTCTTCCTGGCGCTCGAGAAGAATCTCGAGGGCACGCACCATAAACCGCGCCCGTTCGGAAATGGGCAACGCCCCCCAGTCGACCTGGGCCTTCCGGGCCCGGTCCACCGCCGCGGCCACATCCGCCGCATTCTGTATTTCGATTTCCCCGATGGGTTCGAGGTTGGCAGGGCTGGCTAGGGCCAAACGGCGGCGCCCGGACGAACCAGTATCAAGGGGGGTCACAATGGCCATGCGGGCTCTCCTACTGGGGGAATCGCGGAGGGTACACAAAGCGACAAGACGCGGATACCTGAAGCAAAACTCAAATCCAGTGGCGGCCCCTCGTCCGGCGACTCTCCCCAAGCGACTCTCCCCAAGGAGGGGCTACACTCTGCTTTCCCTTACCACAGCCAGCAAGGAGCAAAATGGTCGCCGGGGGCAAATCGGCATTGGCGGGCAGGCGAGTTCTGGAGATCGCCGACGAAAGCGGCGTCTATTGCGGAAAGCTTCTGGCCGACATGGGCGCCGATGTCATCAAGATCGAGAGGCCCGGGGGCGACGCCGGCCGCGCCCGAGCGCCTTTTCTGGCCGACCTCCCCGGCGAGGACCGCAGCCTCCATTTCTTGTACATGAATACGAGCAAACGCGGCATCACCCTGGATCTGGGCCGCGCCGAAAGCGCTCCGCTACTCAGGAGCCTGGCCCTAGGCGCGGATATCGTGCTCGAAACCCTGCCCGTTGGCCGACTGGACGCACTGGGCATCGGCTATGCATCCCTTGCCGCCGAAAAACCCGAGATCGTGGTCACGTCCATCACCGGTTTCGGGCAGACCGGACCCCATTCGCATTGGAAGTCATCGGACTTGGTGGCGGGGGCTGTGGGCGGCCCCCTGCACGTGACCGGCGACGCCGAAGACCCCCCGGTAGCCCTGGCCGGAGAGCAGAACTTCCTGATGGCCTCGACCTGTGCGGCGGCGAGCAGCATGATCGCCCTACTCTCCGCGGCCCGGACCGGACGGGGCCAACACGTGGACATCTCGTTGCAGGAGACCACCCTTTCGGTCTCCCATATTTCCGGGGTGGGCAAATGGCTGGACGACGGAATCATCCCCCGGCGCGTGGGCACCGGGCTGACCGCGTCGGTTCCCTCGGGCGCCTACACGTGCCGAGACGGCCGGATCTACTTGATGGTGAACCGACCCGCCCACTGGAAGGCTCTGGCCCAATGGATCCACGAGGAAACGGGAAACGAGGAAGTTCTCGATCCCCTTTTCGAGGGACCTTCATCCAGGCGAATCGAATACCGCGAGCTCCTTGATCTCTTCATCTCGGACATGACCGCCTTGCACACCGTGAACGAAATTTTCCACGAGGGCCAGCGACGCCACATTGCATTCACCCCGCTGCAATCCACCGAGGATGCCGCCCGGGATTCCCATCTCCAGTCTCGAAACTTTTTCGTCGAGGTGGACCACTCGGCCACGGGTCCCCTTCGCTACCCCGGCGCACCCTTTCGTCCGGAGTCCACCCCGTGGTCGATTTCGCGCCCCGCGCCCCGGGTAGGCGAGCACAACCAGGAGATCTTGGGCGGAGAACTCGGGCTTGCCCCGGAAACCCTCGAGAGCCTGGGCCAGGCGGGGGTGATCTAAATCACCATGGATCAGCAAGCCCTCGCAGACTTGAAGGTGGTCGAATTTACCCAGGGCATGGCGGGCCCGTGGATTGGCCGAATGCTGGCCTGGTGCGGCGCCGAGGTGATTCGCATCGAGTCCCACCGGGTTCCGGGAGTCGTGCGGCTCTACGTTCCGCCGGCCGCCAAGGACCGAAAGATACAACCCGAGATGTCACCCTGGTTCACCGACTGGGATGCGGGCAAATTGTTCGTGACCCTCAATCTCAAAGAACCCGGCGGCGCCGAACTGGCCCGGAAACTGGTTGCGCGATGCGACCTGGTCGTGGAGAACCACCGCTTCGGGGCCATGGACAAACTCGGCCTCGACTGGGAGACACTCCGTGGCGTTAATCCCGAACTCATCGCCATCAGTAGCAGTGGCTTCGGAGACCATGGGCTGCACCCGGGCTACGTGAGCTGGGGACCGAATATTGAGGCCATGTCGGGGATGGCTTGGCTCGGAGGCTTTCCCGAAGGTCAGGGCGCCATGACCCAATACGCCTATCCGGATTCCCTGTCGGCCCTTCATGGACTCTTTGCCGTGCTCTGCGCCCTGGACCACCGGGAGCGAACCGGCGAAGGACAGCGGATTACCCTGGCCCAACTCGAGACCACCGTCGCCATGATCGGGCCCGAAATGATGGACCAACTCGCCCACGACCAAGCCCCGGCGCGCCTGGGTAACCGTTCAACCTACCGCGCACCCCAGGGCTGCTATGCCTGCGCGGGGGAGGATCGGTACTGCGCCCTCTCGGTCTCCACCCCCGAGGAGTGGCAAGCCCTGTGCCGCATCATCGGCCGGGAAGAGTGGGCCGGGGACGCCCACCTGGCCAGCCTCGCCGGGCGCCAGCAAGCCGCCGACCGCATCGACCAGGCGATTGAAAGCTGGACCCGCAGCCGGTCGCCCCATGACGCCGCGAAGACATTGCAGGCCGCCGGGGTTCCAGCGGGCGCGGTGCAAAATACCGAGGATCAATATCGCCGGGATCCGCATCTGGCCGAGCGCGGTTATTTTGAAACGATTCCGCACCTGAAGAAGGGCGAGGTCGTGGCCCCGGGCATTCCCTTGGGCCTGACGGGAACACCCGGACGAACCCCCCGAGCCGGGGCCGCCATGGGCGAGGACAACGCGTCGGTCTTCCGCGACCTACTGGGGCTGACGGAGACCGAGTACGCCGACTACCTGGCCACCGGAGCCATCGAGGCGCCCCCGGAACCCAACCCCTAAAGCCCCCGCCCCACAGACGGTTAAGCCGGAGGAAACATGTCCACTCTTCAGAACGACTACGAATTGATCGGGATCGAAATCGACGCAGGCGTCGCCTGGGCCACCGTCGACAACCCGCCAATCAATCTGATCACCCTGCCCCTGTTTGCCGAACTGACACGACTGGGGGAGACCGTGGCCGAGGACGACGCCATCCGAGTGCTCGTCTTGCGAAGCGCCAACCCCGATTTCTTCCTGGCCCACTTCGACGTGGAAGCGATCCTGGGCTTCAACATCGAGAGTGAGGCCGTTCGCTCCCCGAAAAACGCCTTCCACCAGATGTGCGAGGGATTCCGCTTGATGGACAAGGCCACCCTGGCCCAGATCGAGGGGCGCGTGGGCGGGGGGGGCAGCGAACTGGTCTCGGCTTTCGACATGCGCTTTGGCGTGCTGGGCCAAACCGTGATCAACCAGATGGAAGTGCCCGTGGGCATCCTGCCCGGCGGCGGGGGCACCCAGAGATTGCCGCGTATGCTCGGCCGGGGGCGAGCCCTGGAGGTGATCCTCGGCGGCATCGATCTCGACGCCGAAACCGCCGAGCGCTGGGGCTACCTGAACCGGGCGCTGGCCCCCGAGGCCATCGGGGATTTCGTGGACACCCTGGCTCGGCGCATGGCCGGGTTTCCCCCCGAGGCCCTGCGCCTCGCCAAGCGCGCGGTCAACGCCGCCGACGGGCCCTTGGCCGAGGGCCTGATCGAAGAGGACTACCTCTTCCAAACCCTGCTGCGCACCCCGGACGCCCCCAAGGCCATGGAGCGCTTTCTCGAACTCGGAGGCCAGACCCGGGAGGGCGAGTTGCGGGTGGCCGAACTCAGCGCCGAACTCGCCAAGAAGGGCTGGCGCTGACCCCGCGCCTTGTGGCACCGCGCGCCCTCGGCTAATTGCTGGGGATGGACGAGTCCCAGGGCATGCGAGAATTCGATGCGAACGAGAAGCGCATCGTGCACTTCACGGGCTTCGCCCACGCGGCCACCCATTACGTCGAACTCCTCTACCCCACCCTGGCGGTGGGCCTGGTCGCCCAGACCCCGGGCGTCGACTCCATCGAAGAGGCCCTGTCCTGGAGTTTCGGCGGCTACCTGCTCTTCGGCCTCGGTGCCCTGCCCGCGGGCTATGCGGCGGACCGACTCGGGGGACGCCGGGTGATCCTGGTCGGGCTCGTTGTGGCGGGTGTGTCGGCGTGTTTGGCCGCCGCCACTTCCCCCGGTTGGTCCCTGGCCCTAGCCCTTTGCGGCATTGGTTTGGGGGCGAGCCTCTACCATCCCGCCGGAACCGGCCTGCTCTCTCGGGCGGTGGCCGCCCGGGGCCGCGCCCTGGGAATCAACGGCGTCTACGGCAACGTGGGCATTGCCCTTTCGCCCGTGGTCACAGCCCTGCTGGTGGAGAGTCTCGGCTGGCGGGAGACTTTCCTGGCCACTGGCATATTCATTCTGGTGGCCACCCTCGCCTTCAGCCGGGTCCGGATAGACGAGCCCGGCGTTGTGCCGGTCCAGCCCGAGAGCACCGCAGGCTCCGAAGGGTATACGCGCCAAGCGGTTCTGGCCTTTGTGCTGCTGTGCGCAGCGGCCACCCTGGGCGGGTTTGCGTATCGCGGCAATACCGTTGCCCAGCCCGCGCTCTTCTCCGAGCACATCTCCTTCATGGGATACGGCGCCGCAGCTTCCCTGGCCATGCTCCTGGGCACCCTCGGCCAATACGCCGGGGGCCGAATCGCCGACCGCTTCGACTTGCGAATCAGCTACCTCGCCTACCAGGTGGCCAGCCTGCCCGCCCTGGTGGTCATCGCCTCAACCACCGAATGGCCACTTCTGATCGCCTCGGCCATCTACGCCTTCTTCGCCCTGGGCATGCAACCCATCGAGAACAGTCTCTTCGCTGTTCTCACCCCCGAGCGGTGGCGGTCCACCGCCTATGGGCTGAAATTTGTCCTGACCTTCGGCGTGGGGTCCAGTGCGGTCTGGATGGTGCGTGCGGTGGCCGAAAATAGCGGCTGGCACGCGGTCTATGTCGTTCTCGGCTGGGTCGTGGGGGCACTGGTGGCGTGCATCGTCATGCTCATGGTCGTGACTCGGAAGCTCGAAATCCGCAACCACTAAACGGCGCCGGGCCCGAAGGCTCAATCCTCCAGGGATTCGGCCACCAATTCCGCGATGTCCGCGACGCGAACCTCGCCGTCGGGATCGAGCGCACTGCTCGCATCCGAGAACATCTGCATGCAGAAGGGGCACGAAAGCGCCGCGGTCTTGGCCCCGCAGCCCTGGATTTGCTCGAAACGCTCCTGGTTGATTCGCTTCTCGGGCTTGTCGTCCATCCACGCGTAGCCCCCGCCGGACCCGCAGCAGTGGGACTTCGACCGATTCTTCTCGAGTTCGACGAATGCTCCCTCCTCGGACACGCTCTCCACCACCGTGCGCGGCGCTTCGTAGACTTCGTTGTGGCGACCGAGATAGCAGGGATCGTGGTAGGTCACGCTGTCCAGGTTCTTCTTCGGCATAAGCCGCCCATCGTGGATCAATTCCTCGATCAATTCGCTGTGATGAATCACCTCGAGTTCCCCGCCGTAATCCGAGTACTCGTTCTTGAGCGTATTAAAACAATGGGGGCAGGTGGTGATCACCTTCTTGATCCCGTAGCGCTCGAAGCTCTCGATATTTTCTTTCGCACACATCTGATAGGTGAGTTCGCCGCCCACCCGCCGAGCCGGGTCACCCGTGCAGACCTCCTCGGCACCCAGGAGGCCAAAGTCAACGTTCGCCGCGTCCAACACCTTCACCATGGAGCGGCTGACCTCGATGTTCCGATCGATCATGGAGCCCGCACACCCGACCCAAAAGAGATATTCGGCCCGATCGCCCCGGCCAAAAACCTTGACGTCCAGATCCTCGAACCAGTCCTCCCGGTCTCGGGAAACGCCCGCAAAGGGATGCATCCGGTCGTCCATGTTCTTGAGAAAGGCCTGGGCATCCTCGCCCATCTTCGACTCGGTCATGACCAGGTGTCGCCGCATATCGACAATCTTGGGCACGTGTTCGATGTACATGGGACATTCCTGCATACACGCGCCGCAGGTTCGGCATCCCCAGAGTTCGGCCTCGAGCACCGCCGGAGGGCTTTCATCCCCGGCCTCGCCCATCAGGGAAAGCCCGTCGGGTACGCCCTCTCCCGCCCGCATGGAATCCGCCGCCTGGTTGAGATGCCCGTGCATATCCTGAATCAGCTTGCGCGGACTCAGGGGAGAGCCACTGATGGTCGCCGGGCAGACCGACTCGCAGCGCCCGCAATTCACGCAAGAGTCCACGTCCATGAGCGCCTTCCAACTGAACCGATCGACCTCGCCGATCCCCAGCCGATCCAGGGCTTCCTCATCCTCGTCGAGCAACTGGTCTATATCGGGATGCGAAAGCTTTCCCATTGGACCGAGATTTCGCAGGAAGATATTGCCCGCCCCGTAGAGCACGTGGGTGAATTTCCCGTAGACGAAATACCCAATGAACGCGAAAGCCGTCACCGCATGAAACCACCAGAGCCACCGATGAAGGGTGAGGAGCGTCCCGGGCTCTACGCCCTCGAATGCCAGGGCGACCGCGTAACCGATGGGTGACCAGAGAGCGACTTCCGGGGCGGAGACCGCTTCGGTCAACGCCATCCGGATGCCTTCCACTACGAAT
>CAWVXN010000126.1:0-7755 GCA_963933695.1 uncultured Myxococcales bacterium
CTCCGCCGGCGCTGATTCGCGCCCCCACGCTCTCCCGGCACACAATCCGGGCAAGTGACGACGAGGATCTACGTCCATGGACACCCGCAATGGCTTCGTCGAGACCATCGGGAACACGCCGCTCATCCGTCTGAACAAGATCTCGGAGGAAACCGGCTGCGAAATCCTCGGAAAGGCGGAGTTCCTGAATCCAGGCGGCTCGGTCAAGGATCGCGCGGCCCTGGCCATCGTCCGCGACGCGGAGAAAAATGGTCAATTACGGCCCGGCGGGGTCGTGGTGGAGGGCACTGCGGGCAATACCGGAATCGGCCTGGCCCTCGTGGGCAACGCTCTGGGCTACCGCACAGTGATCGTCATCCCGGACACCCAGAGCCAGGAAAAGAAGGACATGATTCGCCTTTGTGGCGCCGAACTCCTCGAAGTACCCGCCGTGCCGTACAAGAACCCCGACAACTACGTCCATGTCTCGCGCCGGCTGGCCGAGGAATACGCCGCAAAGGAAGAGAACGGCGCCATCTGGGCCAACCAGTTCGACAACACCGCCAACCGGCAGGGCCACCTGACCACCACCGGCCCAGAGATTTGGGCACAAACCGACGGCCGACTCGACGCCTTCATCTGCGCAGTGGGCACGGGCGGATCACTCTGGGGAATCAGCACCGCCCTCAAGGAACGCAACAAAGACGTGATCATCGGCCTCGCGGATCCCGAGGGCGCCGCCATGTACAACTACTTCAAACACGGCGAAGCCAGTGGTAGCGAGGGCGGCTCGATTACCGAGGGGATCGGCCAGGGGCGAATCACGGGCAATATCGAGGGCACACCCGTTGATATCCCCCACAAGATTCCCGACACCGAGTGGCTCCCCGTCGTCTACGACCTGCTCCAGTACGAGGGCCTTTGCGTGGGTGGATCGGCGGGAATCAACGTGGCGGGCGCAATCCGCCTGGCACGGGATCTCGGACCGGGGAAAACCATCGTGACCCTGCTCTGCGATAGCGGGACCCGCTACCAGTCCAAGATGTTCAATCCCGAGTTCTTGCGCTCCAAGGAACTCCCCGTCCCGCCCTGGATGTAGACCCAAGGGAGGGGGACCTCGCGCCCCGGAGCACCTCCGCCCTAATAGGGCGGCTCGGGATCGTATTGCATCCACTTCCGGGTAAGCCGCGCGTGATCGGCGCCATAGATTTCGCCCACCAGCCACAATGACATGTCGATTCCGGCGGAAACCCCGGCGGAGGTGACAACCCGCCCATCCCGGACGTAACGCACGTCCTCCAGCACCTTCGAATCCGGCGCCAGTTCCCTCAGGGTCTCGATGTAGCCCCAATGAGTGGTGATCTCGCAACCTTTTGCCAACCCGGCGCGGCACAGAAGAATCGATCCGGTGCAAACGCTGGTGACCCACGTGCACGGCGCCGCCGCCGCGGCCAGCCAATCCACTAGAACCGGGTTGTCCATCTCCACCCGACTTCCCTGGCCCCCCGGAACGACCAACACGTCCAGAGGAGGAGCCGACCCGAAGTCGTAGTCCGGAAGAACACGCAAGCCCTTGGCGCAGACCACGGGGTCTTGGGTTTGGGCAATGGTTTTCACGGCCAGATCCTTACCCATGGCCGCCATGCCGAAAACTTCGAAGGGCCCTGCCCAGTCGAGTTCTTCGGCGTCCGGGTACAGCAGTATTCCGACCACGAGATCGCTCATGAATGGGTCCTAAGAACTGGGGCCCGATGTCTTCCCGGAACTGCGGGCAATCGATGGAATCGTCCCCTCGCGGATGGACCGCACGGGACGCGGGAGTCACCAGCATACGATATGTTCTTCTGATCCCCCGCCCATTGACCGTTTCTCCGTCCGGTTTCACCCCCCCGACCGGCCTGCCGCGCTGAGGAAAGCATGCACATCGACTCCACGAGCAAAGTGGCCAACTCCCTGGACGCCCTGCACAAACTTCTCGATGCAATCGCGAACGGACGACAGAAGAAGCCCGACTGGATCAGGCTCCAGGGCACGTGTCGACTCGACCGCATCGACCCGCCCCAGCGCAAGGAGTTGTTGACCCGACTGCACGCGAGCGTCCTGCGCGGCTTCAGGGCCAACAACTGCCACAATGAAGACGCCGAGGCCCGAATGGAATATTGGCGAAGCGTCGCCAGTATGGGCTTTCACGACTTTTCCGAGCAGGGTTGGATGAAGTGCTACGACTCGCCCTTCGTGGAGAACTACGACTATATCGGCCCCTACCTGAAGGATGGGCTTGGCTCCCTGGACGCCTACGCGGCCTATTCATCGGTTCTCGGCACCTTCGATTTCACCGCCGAAGATTTCGTGAACACCGAACTCTGCCGGGGCGTGGGCACCATCGTCGAGCCCATGGCAGGCACTGCGGAGTTCGCCTATCACAGCCATTTCCGGAACTCGGATTTCCGATACGTCATGGTCGATCTCGACGAAAGCGCCCAGAGTCGGGTATTGGCTCAGAACTGGCTGCCGGAGACCGAGAAGCACTACCTACACGCCAATGTTCTCGACGAAGCGGTCTGGGCCCAGATCAAAAGCGTGACCACGGGGGAGAGCCTCAGCTACATCGGCAAGCAGAGCCATCACCTCTTCAGCGCCAAAGAACTCTTCCGCTTGATGGACGTGGCGACCCAACACGTCGACTACTTTATGCTCGAAACGCCCCAACTCGCTCCCGTGATGGAGATGGGGGGAACCGATGATCTGACTCGCCCCGAAATGGCGGATGCGGGTTTCGAAGTGGAACTCATCGAAGATCCCGATGGCGAGCCCAACCCCTTCACCAACTTGATGCACTTCCACCTGGGGGCCAGCGATCCCACCGGTCATCGGAAGCTCTTTGAATACCGCAACTGGACAGTCTGGTCCCAGTCAATCCTCGTCACCCTGGCACGCATCCTCGACCTGAACGCATTCTACTTCCATTCGGAATTGCACGAATTCGTGTCGGTGGAGGAGGAGTGGCAAGATTGCGACGTCGAAGACGAAGTGACATTCATGCTCTTCACCCGGAGAGAGCTTCCTCCCTCCCTCTGAACGCCCAGCTTCCTCCCGTCCCCTGAGCGCCCACGCTGCAAACCCGGACGGGGCTCCCGATCAAATTCCCGTAATCCCCTCGGCGCCATCCTTGGGCATCGCATCCAGGTGCTCCGTACATCCGAGCAGCACCACTCGCCCGGTCACGGGGGGATCAGCGAGTCCGCCACGGGCGGACGCACCGGGGCTGTCGGTCCCTGGGGATCCCAACGGCTCCAGTGTCTCGGCATGGACAATCTCGACAAGGGTGAGACTCGTGTTGCCAATGGAACGAGGCGCCCCTCCCTCTCCGCTGGGAGCCTCCTCGCCGGGCAGCACCAGGTGACGCTGGAACAGCGAGTGAAGCACGAGCCCGTGGGTCACCACGGCAAGATGGCCGTCGAGGCCCAGGGCCAGAGCGCAGATCCGCTGCCAGGCCCGATCCACGCGTTCGTGGAACTCTTCCCAGGCCTCTCCGCCAGGCGGCTCAAAGTTCGGACCGAAAAGATCCTCCTCCAACTCGTCGTAAGGGGTGCCCCGCAAATCGCCAAAATTGCGTTCCTGGAGCAGGGGCTCGGACTCCACCTCCAACCCCAACGCATGGGCGACCGCCCGGGCAGTCATGTCGGCCCGAGCCAGATCGCTGGCCAGGACATGGCGAATCGGGTGCGCCCGAAGTCTTTCCCCCAGGCGTGCGGCCTGATCCAGCCCTCGGTCGCTGAGAGGCGTCTCGGGGATCTGCACGATCCGGTTGCGGTTGCCCAGGGTCTCGCCGTGACGAATCAGATAAATCGACATGGGAGGAAGACTAGCGCCGCTCGGTACCGCGACTATGCCGCACCTCAAATTCCAGCGGGTGCGATGCCTGATCTCCCGGTCGGTGCAATCCGGATCAGTGCATCGACACGCTCAGTGCCTGGAGCAGCCGGCTCATGGATTTCGGCTCCATCAAGACATGCAGTTGAGCGCTGAAGTTTCGTCCGCAGGCCCGGATCTGGATGGTGCTATTGACGGCCACAGTGTCGGGAGGCGCGTGTGTACTGATCAGGCATCCCGTAATGGAATCCTCCCGGAACCGGGAAGGGCCCATGGCCAGTTTCGCATCCATGACCGACTGAGCCGCATCAACGACCCCCTCGAGGAGCTTGCTCCCGATCTCAAGAAAGCTGCCCACGATGTCGCGCTTCGACCCATCGGCCACTACCCAGGCAAGCGCCTCGCCCGGGTCCATGGAAAGGACCGCCACGCCCCTGAAATCCCCGCTGAAGGACTGGAGCACACACGCCTTCCATTCGAGATCGTTCTCTCCGTCGGTAGCGGTCTCGGACTCGGACATTCTCCCGCAGAGGGTGTGTTCGACGCACAGATCCGTATCAAAAGCGTGTATCTCGGTAATGGTCTCGGTCGCCCGCTCCATCCCCTCGCAGATCCAGAGTTGAATGGCCATTGACTGTTCAAGCGATGCTCTCAAAAAAAACTCCCATCCAAAGGAGAGTACGCAGGGGGGGGTGATAGGTCACCGGCTACGTCCTTCCCAGACATTGAGGATTAGATCGGTCAGAACCAAGAAATCCCGGAGTCAAATCGCCCCTGAAAGTGAACTTTTGAAAGTCATTGGCATCCGGCCGGTAACACCGAACCGAACTTCAGGACTAGTTGCCTTTACTCCTCCGGAAACATGCGGCTAACCTTGCCGACATGGCCAGAACCCGACCTCAAGTCGTTGTCAGCAACGACGACGGGATTGCCGCGCCCGGGATCCACGTACTGACGAACCTGCTCGAGGAGTGGGCCGATTGCATTGTCATTGCACCCGCCGGTCCCCAGAGCGGCGTCGGCCACGCGCTGAGCGATTCCCGTGAATTGCATATCCAACACCAGGCGCCCGATCGGATCGCCGTTGAGGGAACGCCGGCGGACTGCGCACGCCTGGCCTTCGCGCCCGGCGCACCCCTGATCGGAGCCTGGCGCGAAGCCGGCAGCGCGAGGCCCTGTTGGCTCGTTGCAGGGATCAACCACGGCGCAAACCTGGGCGTGGACACCTATGTATCGGGCACCGCGGCTGCCGCCCGAGAAGCCGCCATCGCTGGCATCCCCTCCATCGCGATTTCCCATTACGTGGGGCGGCACCGATCCATCGATTGGGACGAAGCCCGGCGCCGCGCGCGCCCGGTGTTGAAGGAACTCTTCACTCGCCCGCCCAAACCGGGTGCTTTTTGGAATGTGAACCTCCCCCACCCGACCCGAGCGACCTCGGAATGCGAAACCGTCTTCTGCTCACCGGACCCCAGCCCCCACCCGGTTCGCTACGAACGCCGGGGCGACGAGTTCCGCTATTCGGGGAACTACCACGCCCGGCCACGCCGGGCGGGGAGGGACGTGGACGTCTGCATGGGCGGTGCGGTGGCGGTGAGCGAGATCCAACTCTTCGAATCCTGACCCCCTCCCCATGGGCCACAAGACACCCCAAGGACCGCTTTTTAGACGATTGACATCCGTGTCAATTCGTCGATGCTATGGGGCCACGCAAACCCGGAGAACCCCATGAATTTCGATTTTTCAGACGACCAAAAGTTCCTTCAGCAGACCGCACGAGATTACCTCGCCGAACACTCTCCCCTTTCAGCTTGCCGGGAAATTCTCGAAACCGAGAAGCCCTATGCCGACGATCTCTGGAAGGGCGCCGCCGAAATGGGCTGGCAGGGCGCCGTGATTCCCGAGGAGTACGGCGGAGCGGGCTTTGGCCACTTGGAACTGGCGATGATCGCCGAAGAAGTCGGCCGCGCACTGGCCCCCATCCCCTTCGCCTCCAGCGTCTACTTTGCCACCGAGGCCCTCCTCCAGGCAGGCAGCGACGAGCAGAAAAAAAAGTACCTGCCCAGTCTGGCCAGCGGCTCATTCATCGGGACTTTCGCGCTCACGGAAAAGGCCGGCCAGAATGACGTCGAAAACGTCCAGGCCCGGGTCGCCAACGGAAAGATCAGCGGAACGAAATTTCCCGTAATCGACGGGGACATTGCGAACTTTGCCGTGGTCGCCGCACAGGGTGCCAAGGGCCTCTCCCTCTACTTGGTCGATCTCGAGGGCGAGGGTGTTCAGCGCGAATCCGTGACATCCTTCGACCCGAGTCGGTCCATGGCACGGATCGAATTCGACGGAGCCGCCGCAGAACTCCTGGGCGAAGACGGAAATGGCGCAGCCCTCGCAAGTCACTTGCTCGACCGGGCCGCCGCCCTGATGGCTTTCGAACAACTCGGAACCGCCCAGGCCTGCTTCGACATCACCAAGGAGTTCACCCTGGGCCGCTACGCCTTCGGCCGACCAGTGGCCTCCTTCCAGAGCATCAAGCATCGACTCGCGGATATGTGGTGCGAGATCGAACTGGCTCGGAGCAACGCCTACTACGGCGCATGGGCGCTCTCAAACGAGGAGAAGGAACTCGACGTGGCGGCCTGTGTGGCCCGAATCCAGGCCAGCGAAGCCCTCGAACAGGTCTCGGTGGAGATGATCCAGATGCACGGCGGTGTGGGATACACCTGGGAATATGACTGCCACCTCTTCTACCGCCGGGCCAAGCTGCTCGGCGCCATCCTGGGCGGATCGGCCCAGTGGAAGAACAAACTGGTCGACCGTATTGAAGACCAGGGTGAGGGCTAAAGATCGGCCACCCCGTTTTCAAATTGACAGGCTGCCACCCACTCAAGTCAAAAATCAAAAGAGGCGAATATGGATTTCAACGACACCCCCGAAGAAGCAAAATTTCGCGCCGAAGCACACGCTTGGCTCGGTGCCAACGCCAAACTCCTCGGCGCCAACGAATCCGCGCCCGGCCCCCTGGACGAGCGAGATGACCCGGCAACCATTCAGTCGGCCAAGGACTGGCAGAAGAAGAAGGCCGACGCGGGCTGGGCCTGCCTCACATGGCCCAAGGAATACGGCGGTCAAGGCGCCACCTCCATCCAGAACGTGATTTGGAACCAGGAGGAAGCGCGATACAACACCCCGCCCAACATCTACGGCATCGGGCTCGGCATGTGCGGCCCGACGATCATGACCCACGGAACCGACGCCCAGCGCAACCGCTGGCTCCCGGAAATGCTTTCGGGCGTAAAGGTCTGGTGCCAACTCTTCAGCGAGCCCGCCGCCGGTTCGGACCTGGCGGGCCTACGCAGCACGGCGGTCCTCGAGGGCAATGATTGGGTGATCAACGGCCAGAAAATCTGGACCACGGGCGCACAATTCTGCGATTGGGGCATCCTGGTCGTGCGGTCTGACGCCACCGTGGCCAAGCACTCCGGCCTCACGTATTTCGTGGTCGACATGCATTCACCGGGGATCGAAATTCGGCCGATTACCCAGATCAACGGAGGACAAGGCTTCAACGAAGTCTTCTTCACCGATGTGCGAATCCCCGACGATCAACGCATCTCCGAGGTCGGAAACGGCTGGGCGGTGGCGATTACAACCTTGATGAACGAGCG
Organism: uncultured Myxococcales bacterium; assembly: GCA_963933695.1. Classification (GTDB taxonomy): domain Bacteria; phylum Myxococcota_A; class UBA9160; order UBA9160; family UBA4427; genus JAZXM01. The sequence goes on from CAWVXN010000126.1 coordinate 7,518, forward strand.
CGCTTCCATCGGCGGCGGAGGCGGAGGCGGCGTCCGCGACCTGATAGACCTGGCAAAGAACGTCGAAATCAATGGACGCCCGGCCCTTGAGCAATCAGCGGTTCGCGAAAAGATCGCGACTTTCTATACCCGCACCCGGGGCCTCAAACTCACGGGCAACCGTTCCCTCTCGGCACTCTCCCAAGGAAAGACACCCGGGCCGGAATCGAGCCTCGGCAAGCTCATCGGCGGGCGACTC
>CAWVXN010000127.1:0-7721 GCA_963933695.1 uncultured Myxococcales bacterium
CGACCTACGGAAGAAGAACTGGAAAATGCCCTCCACCGAACTTTTGAGTTTGAACGCGAGCCCACGGACGACCGTCCCTGGGTGATCGAGACCGACGGCGGCAAGGGCTTTGGCGCTGACCCACGTCGACTCTCCGCGGCTCCGGAAAAGAACTCGGGTGGCCTGGAAGTCTGGCGGCTGCTGAACAGCGGTACCTGGAGCCACCCCATTCATATCCACTTTGAAGAAGGGATCATTCTGCGTCGGGATGGCAAGGAACCCCCGGAATGGGAGAAGTGGGCGCGCAAGGACGTCTACCGACTTGGCCCTCAGGAGGACAGTGGCGTGATGGTCGAGGTCGCCCTGCGCTTTCGAGAGTTTGCCGGGACCTACATGGAGCACTGCCACAACACCCAGCACGAGGACCACGCCATGCTTCTGCGCTGGGATATCGAGCACCCGGGACAGACCAAACTGATGCCGACTCCCCTGCCATCTTGGGATGGCGTGACCTACGTGGACACCCATGCGCTGCCGACTTTTCGAACTGGGGAAGGGGTCGGCGAATACGGACCCTTGCTCGAGCCAATCTCGGTCTGGGTTGATGACGCCACCGTGGGCCAGTTGGACGGTATCCGGGATATGCCCCTGGGTGACGCATTTGACCCTCAGCACAACGAACGCGGCACGATCAGGTTCCCGCTGGTACGGGGAACGAATGACGACGACGGAGTCCTGACGGATGTGTGGTACTTCCTTCACGACATCAGCGACGAGCACCTGGCCGAAAAAATGGGCCTGGCCTGGGGTGGGGCCCTGGTCGGTACGCCTGAGGCGGCCACGGCCGCGGCAAGCATTGATCCCGTCACGGGTCACTGGACGTTCGAAGGGGACCTGCCGAACCCAGTCTGGGCTCTGCCGGGTTGCCGTGTGTCTGACGGTATCGACCCCGCTTCTGGAAAGGCTTGCGAAAACCCAGATGGGATTCCCAATGTAGATTTCGTCAATACCTATTCTCCGCTGCGCCGGGTAGTGATCGACGGCAAGGAAGTGATCGTGAACGCGATCATGGTGAAGTGGGGTAGCGAGTCCTGGGAACATCATCGCATCGACGAAAGCTGCGTGAGCTTTCCCGAGATTCCCTGGAATAATCCGAAAACCTGCGCCTACGTGGGCGCCCAATGGGGCGCGCTGCATGCATCGGGACAGGTGCTTGCCCTTGATACCGATGGACCTGACCCCTATGTGACGTTCAAACTCCACAAGGCATGGGCCGATGGCGCAGATTACCTGCCCTACTACATAGTCCTGGATACCTTTGCGTCCAAATTCGATTCGACACTGGGCGAATGGGTGCCCAATGATGGCCCCGCAAAGGCGATGGGCGTGCCCTATGTGCCCAAACACGAATTTCTGGGCTCGGCGGGCATCCCGCTGGTCCAGTTCCTGCCCCCTGAATCCCTATACCCGGGCAGCACACCGGCCAATCCCCTGGGATTTGGCTTGTACGGCGGCGGACCGCTTGGGGGCCAAGTGGGAGTTCCGGCCTACTTCATGCCCGAAGATGAATACAGCCCGATGTGGCATATCGGCTTCGCGCGCTGGCTCGAACCCGCAACCGAAGTCGTCAAGGGATTCGAACAGTTGAAGGCGCTGCGGGCCGAAGGCAAGCTCGAGATTCTGGAGTACCCGCCCCCTCCGCACTTCGGATCGGTCGAAGGCCAGCCCGGATATTTCGACTTCGATCATCAGAATTCGAAAGGCAACGCGCGTCACATCGTGAACTGCCCGACGACGATGACCATCGACGCAGCCATCCATCAAGCCCGTCAGCTCGACCAACCACCCCTTCCATAGGGGTGGTTCGGTTGGGCTGGTTCGGTCGGCGAGCGCAGAACGATGACACCGAAAGATAAATCCGAGTACAAGAATAATCAGAAGGGAAGGCAGGGAAGAGTCATGGCCCACCACTCGATCACGCAAAAAACCTTCGCAGGGACAAAAACCACAGGGAAAGCATGGCGGGGGCGGAAGCTACTCCTGGCCTTGGCCGCGCTTCTCGTGGGGGTGGCCCCGGCGGGTGCATCGCCTTGGGGAGGAAAATATTTCCCCAACGTGCCGCTCGTGACCCAGGATGGTGAAGAGGTCCGATTCTTCGATGACTTGATCGAAGATAAAGTGGTGGCCATCAATTTCATTTACACGACGTGCCCGGACACCTGCCCCCTTGAAACTGCGCAACTGCTGAAGGTTCAGAGCATTTTGGGGGATCGGTTGGGCAAGGACATCTTCTTCTACTCCATCACCATCGATCCCGAAACGGATACGCCTCAGGTTCTGAAAGAGTACAAGGAGCGCTTTGGCGCCAACTGGACGTTCTTGAGCGGGAAGAAAGAAGATGTCATCCAGCTCCGCCGGAAGCTTGGGCTCTACGTTGAGGAAATCCAGGATGGCTCGAACAATCACAACGTGAGCATGATCATCGGCAATCAGGCCACGGGCCGATGGATGCGGCGCTCGCCCATGGAAAACCCCTATGTGCTTGCCGACCAATTAGGCAACTGGTTGAACGATTGGAAGTCGCCCCAGAATGGTGACGACTACGCGAATGCTCCCAAGTTGCGGAATATGTCCAGCGGCGAGCAACTCTTTCGTACGCGATGCGCGACGTGTCATAGCGTGAACGGCAGCGAAGCGGGGAGCGCACTGGGTCCCGATTTGCTGGGCGTGACGGATCGCCGAGAGATGAACTGGCTGCTCTCCTGGCTGCAGGCCCCCGATCGAATGCTGGCCGCCAAGGACCCTATCGCGATGGAGCTCTACGAGGCCTACGGCCAAGTCGCAATGCCCAATATGCGCCTCAACCGCCAGGAAGCGGGGGATCTGATCGATTACATGAAAGCCGAGACTCAGCGGATCGAGGGAACCGCAAGCGCTCGGACGCCCCGATCCATGCAAGTGAAATCCATGCGGGTGAAGCCTATGCCGGTGAAGCCCACGCCGGTGAAGCCCATGCCGGTGAAGCCCACGCAGGTGAAGGCCGTGGAGGCCAAGCCAATGAAAGCGATGCAGGCCAAGTCCATGCAAGCGAAGCGAGTGACCAACCCAGGGGGTCGCAGAACTGATGTGGTCGCTGTGATGAACGCATGGGTGAGGGAAGCCGACCAGCACGCTCGAATGAATGCGGGGTACATGACGCTGGTGAACGTGGGGGACGAGGATATCCGACTGATGAAGGTGGAAAGCAACGCGTTTGATTCCGTCGAGGTACACGAGATGGCCACCGTGGATGGATTGATGGAGATGCGCGAACTTGAGAACTTGGTGATTCCGGCGAATGATCGAACTAGCTTGGCACCGGGTGGGAAGCATCTGATGATGGCGGGGCCAAGCAAGCCTCTCCAAGATGGTCAGCGAGTGGAGTTGTTGTTGACCTTCGACACGGGTCTGACCCAGACAGTGTCCGTCCAGGTGGTGGCGATGTAGTCGCGTGGATGCAGTCGGCTAGATGGACACTCGCTTAGATGGACTCGCTAGATGTACACTCGCCTAGACGTACTCGCTTAGTCCGCCGACTTTCCCCTCTAAAGGGTCCGAGGAATTGGGTTCGGGGACTCAGTGTGTTACCCACGGGGGGTGCTTCCCCATTGCGTTCTTTGGGGATGGAGTTGGCAACTCCCGCAAGGACGCGCTAACCAACAGCCCGAACGCGGGTCCATGACCCGCTAGCGGCGGCACCAAGACCGACTGCAAATCCTGCTGAGGTCACGCCGCACATTTTCCAGTCTAGCCCCCCTTCTCGGATCGTTATTCTCAGAGAGGGCCCGGCGTGTGGACCGGAATACAACAACTGCATTGCCTGCACCTTGAGTGCGCCTATGCCAATGCAGTGGAGAACTAGTTAATCAAGATGTCTGTACTTTCGAACGACTCACTAACCGGCTTTGATCGGTTCGACTTTCATCCTTCTATTGTCCGCGGCCTCGTCGCCGCGGGTTTTCAAGAACCCCGGCCCATTCAGGCTGAAACGATTCCCGCGGCTCTCACGGGTCGCGATGTTCTGGGCTTGGCCCAGACTGGGACGGGCAAGACGGCGGCCTTCGCGTTGCCATTGCTCGACCGTTTTGTTCGTGAACGCGGCCAGGGGCCCCGGGCTCTCGTGCTGGCACCCACCCGGGAACTAGCCACTCAGATCGATGCCGAAATTCGGTTGCTTGCAAGCCATACGAAGTTGAAGGCTGTCACGGTTTTCGGCGGGGTATCGGCTCATGGTCAGATCCGAGCGTTGCGTGGCAACCCTGAAATTGTTGTGGGCTGTCCCGGTCGCATTTTGGACCTGATCGGGCAGGGTGCTCTGCGCCTTGGCAACGTGGAGACCCTGGTCCTGGACGAAGCGGATCACATGTTCGACATGGGGTTCCTCCCGGATCTTCGTCGAATTCTCAAGGAACTGCCTTCGAACCGCCAGAACTTGCTTTTCTCGGCCACCATGCCCGGGGAAATTCGAAAGCTGGCTGATGGGCTTCTCCGGGATCCGCACGTTGCTCAGCTCTCAGTGTCAGGCCCTGCCGAGACCATTGACCACAGCCTTGTGCCTGTACGCGAAGATCGCAAGCGTGACCTGCTGGAGCAAATTCTGGCCGGCGATGAGTGCGAATCGGCCATTGTGTTCACCCGGACCAAGCACCGCGCAAAGCGGCTTGCGACCCAACTCGACAAAATCGGCTACCGGGCTGTAAGCCTTCAGGGCAATATGTCCCAGTCCCAACGCGATCGCGCCATGAAGGGCTTTCGCAAGGGTCAGTTCGATGTGCTGGTGGCCACGGATATCGCGGCCCGGGGCATCGACGTTCAAGGCGTTTCGCATGTCATCAACTTTGATGTTCCGAATACGCCAGAGGCTTATACTCACCGCACCGGACGAACCGGCCGCTCGGAGACCGAGGGTTGCGCACTGACCTTCGCCACCCGAGAGGATCTCGCCTGGCTCCGCGCCACCGAGAGAAAACTGGGTGCTCCGATCCCTCGGCGCAATATCCCGGGCTTTGAAGAAGACGCGCGGGAGTTGCAGGCATCGCCCCAGAAGGCCTCGGAGTCGCCCCGAAGGGGCCGCTCCGATCGCGGTCGATCGGGCGGAGCGGGCCGGGGTCGATCTCGACGGCCGAGCCGCGCTGCACACGCCTAGCTGGCCGAGTCCGGGGGCGGGTGGCCGCCTGTCTCCCGGACTCGAGCCTCTTCCCTGGGGCGGAGGAAGCCAAGCGGTATGAAATTCGTCGTCAGCTACGAAATGCGGGCTCCCGACTCTGGAGCCTCGCCAGCTGAGCTCTAATCGGCGGCCCTGGATCAGCTTGTGCCTGGGCGGATGATCTTGGCTTGAGTGCTTGAGTGGATGTACGTGATCTCAAGGACTGATCCGTGGATGGTTCTCGTCTTCGGCGAAGCTCAACGGTAGTGGTCGAAGCGGAAGACCGAGAACGTGTCGTTGGAGTAGACCAGGGAGAGGGAATCCCGGTAGCTCGTGGGCAGGCCGCCAGGGCGTACCCAGTAGCGGGCCCCAATGGACTTGGCGTAGCGCATCCACTCCTCTCGGTCTCCGCCCACTCGGAACTCCGAAGCCTTTCGTTCGGTATAGAGCGTCAGGACTCGAGGCTCAAAGAAGATGAGCGTATCGTCGGGGTCGGTTTTTTCGCGAACGAACCCGTAGAGCCCTTGAGCGTCGGGGCTGGTGATGCCGTTGGGAATTGATTCATGCTCGAACCCATTGAAAATGGATGCATAAGCGATCAGCGCTATCGCGGCGAAGCCGGCGATCAGACTGGGGATCCGCATGGGTCTAACCCAGGTGGCCGGGCCACTGAATAACCCTCGAACTCCGCGCAGGAGTTGAACGATGAAGAGCGGAAAGAGGGGGATCCAGTAACGCTGGGGAGGCGTCATGTCATCCAGCCGGATCAAGAGGAAGAAGAGCAGGGACCCGGAGACATACCAGTCCAACAGGTCGAGTTCGCGGTTGCGCGCCCGGTGGGCCAGTCCGACGGCAATTAGAACAGCCGCGGTGATGGCGACCGCGGCCCCGAGCCATTCCAGAGGCGGCGCGCCCTGCCAGAAATCATGAAAAAGCTCAGGGTAGACGACGAAGAGATTTCGAATCGGCAGGCTGAAATCGAAATTCGCGAGCTTGTAGGCGAGGTGGCCCGCTTCGCTGTGCACAAGGATGTTCTGGAGGAGCGCCAGGGGTAGGAATGCCAGGGCCGCGATTCCCGTTCGTCGTTGGATCCGGCCCGTGCGAAAGAGGTCGGTAGCGACCAGCGCGGGCAGAAGCAGGGCGCCGATACTCCGAGTCCCGTAGGCGAGGTAGATGGACACCCCGAGACATAGGCCCCAGCCATAGCGGCGCCGGCCGGCCTCGTCCGCGGCTCGGGCTTTTTCGGCGACCCAGAGCGATGCGCAAAGAAAGAGGAGGAAAGGAAACTCGGAAAGAACGTTGTCCTTGAATGACCAGAGGATCGGATTGCACCCGACCAACGCCAGCAAAATAGGTCCTTCGAGGGGGCCCATTTTGGGACGCTCGGTGGCCACCAGCAGACCCAGGCCGCCGATGAAGGTCGCGAGGGTCGCAAATTTGAGGGGCGTCCAGGCGAAGCCGAAAATAGCGACCCACGGCGCCAGCAGGAGGGGGAAGACGGGCGGGTACGACGGGGGAAGGCGACCCGAGGATTCGTTGTAGATGTAGCCGGTGTCCGCGTATGCATTGCCCGCGGCGAGATTGCTGGCATGCAGGGCATACATGGCATTGTCGCCTCCCCAGGGATGGCCGTCCCCCAGCGTCAACCCGTAGAGGATCGCGAGGGCCGCGAGGCAGACGAGGATCGGCCAGACCGAGGCCCGGGGGCGATTTACGGCGTGTGCGCCGCGAAAAATCGGGTTCAAGGGGTTCCTTGCTGGGGTTTCAGCTGCATGCGCAAACGGCGTGCGGCGTCGGCGAATTCCGTGAGCGAGAGCCCATCGGGGTCGAAGGAAAAAAACAGGGTGGGGTATTCCGAGGGCAGGGCACGGCGAGCGGCATCCCGTTGGACCGGCGTCAACGTATGCTTGCTGACGAAGAGCACACGGTCGGGCGCCAGGCGTTGCCAGGTGCCTGCATCGGGGATGAGGCGATAGTTCTCTCCTCCGTGTGTCACGCTACTGCCGCCAGCGATTTCAATGAAATCCGTCGCGAAGCTGTGCCCGCCGGCCAGTTCCATCGGATCGAGGCCGGTGACGGCCAGAACCCGGGGGCGATCTTCGCCGAAGCTGGCGCCGCCGATCGCGGCCAGGGGCCGTGAGATCTCGCGTTCGAATTGTGTCGCGCTGGCGTGGCCCACCAGCCTTCTACCCAAGGTTCGACAGAGTTCGAATACATCCTCGAGGTTATGCGGGGCATATTCCACGTATTCGCCGGCGCCCGGGCCAGTCTCCGAACCGGATGGCACGACTTCCAAGTCGAGTTTCGGACCGACGATCAGATCCGGGGCCAGAGGGCGGACGCTCTCGAGGCTGACCCTGGGCAAGTGCTCGGTGCCGGGCAGGTCCTTCGACGCCGAGTCCACGCCGACCAGAAGGTCCTTCCCGCCCAGGGCGAGGACGAATCGCGTGGCGGAGGGAGAGAGAGTCACCACGCTGAGGCGCGGGGCGAGCGCGTAAGAGTCGGCTTTCTCGAGGTTCGGCTCTGGTGCCGCCCCACAGGCTACGAGCAGCCATAC
>CAWVXN010000128.1:0-7620 GCA_963933695.1 uncultured Myxococcales bacterium
AAATCGGCCCTGTGCCGCGAAGGGCCTGCTGTAGTCGGTCCCTGCCCTATCGGGGGTAAACTGGGGGTAAGTTGGCTGGAGAGCCTCGCTCCCAATCCCGTAACCCATTGGAATAAATGGTGACCCGGGTGCGGTTCGCGCGGTCGGCTGTGCCGACCTGGGGCTGAATCGCGCCCTTCTGGCGCGAACGGCGTGGCTTCGATCCCCCTCGAAGGATCCAAAAGGAAAATATGGTGACCCGGGCGCGATTCGAACGCGCGACCCCCAGCTTCGGAGGCTGGTGCTCTATCCAGCTGAGCTACCGGGCCACTCGCCTGGAGCCCGGCCCCCTGCCCTGTCCGCTGTAGGCGGTTGGGTGAGGGGCGTTCGTCCAGGCGGAATATTCCATGGTGGGGCGTAGTGGATTCGAACCACCGACCTCCGCGGTGTGAGCACGGCGCTCTAACCAGCTGAGCTAACGCCCCACGTGGAAAGCAGTTTTTAGCGATCCGGGGGCCGGGCGCAAGGCCGCGGGGGCAGTTTTGCTGCTCTCAGCACCCAACGGGACCGGTTCGGGCCCGAATCGGTCTCTCTCTGCGCTTCTCAGCCCCGCTTGGCCCCCTCAGTCCTCTCCGGCGCCGCCCGCGTGGACAGTCGCCGCCTGCACGAAGGCCTTGAAGATCGGATGAGGGTCGAAGGGCTTGGAGGCGAACTCGGGGTGGAACTGGGACGCCAGGAAGAACGGGTGGTCCGGGAGTTCAATCACTTCCGCCAAGCGCCCGTCCGGCGACATCCCCGAAAAACGCAGCCCTGCCGCCTCCAGGCGTTCGCGGTATTCGGCGTTGAACTCGAAGCGGTGGCGGTGGCGCTCATTGATCTCCCGCACACCGTAAATCGCATGAGCCCGGCTGCCGGGCTCGATCACGCAGGGATAGTCGCCCAGCCGCATGGTGGCGCCCTTGTCCTGCACCTCCGCCTGGCCCGGCATGAGGTCGATCACCGGGTGCGGGGTTTCCGGGTCCACTTCGCGAGAGTTGGCGTCCTCGCAGCCCGCCACGTGGCGCGCGTACTCACAGCACGCCAGCTGCATGCCGAAGCAAATTCCCAGGAAGGGGATCTCATTTTCTCGCGCATATTGGACGGCGCGGATCTTGCCCTCGGCGCCCCGGGCCCCGAACCCATGGGGGACCAGCACGCCGTCGGCGCCGGCGAGCACACTCGGATCCTCGAGCTTCTCGCTGTCGACGTACTCGATGTTCACCTTGGAGCGCACCGCCATGCCGCCGTGCACCAGGGCCTCGTTGAGGCTCTTGTAGCTCTCGGTGAGATCCACGTACTTGCCGACCATCACAATGCGCACTTCGTTTTCGGGGTTGCGCTGAGCCTCGATGAGCCGCTCCCAGAGCCGCAAATCGGGCTGTCCCGTCCAGATATTCAGCACCTGGGCGATCTTCTCGTCGAGCCCCTCGTCGCGAAACGCCAGAGGCACCTCGTAGATGCTGTTCACGTCCTTGGCCGTGATCACCGCATCCTCGTCGACATTGCAGAAGAGCGCGATCTTGCTCTTGATGCTCTTATCGAGGTAGCGCCCGGTGCGGCAGAGAATGATGTCTGGCGAAAGGCCCACCGTCTGCAGTTCCTTCACCGAATGCTGAACGGGCTTGGTCTTGAGTTCCCCTGCACTGGATTGATACAGAACCGGCGCCACGTGGATGAAGCAGGTGTGCTCGCGGCCCACGTCCCCGCGAAACTGGCGAATCGCCTCGAGGAAGGGAAGCGATTCTATATCGCCCACGGTGCCGCCGATCTCCACCAAGATCACATCCACGCCGTCACTCGCCCGACGGATGCTTTCCTTGATTTCGTCGGTCACGTGGGGGATCACCTGGACTGTGCCACCCAGGTAGTCGCCGTGGCGCTCCTTGCTGAGCACCGTGTCGTAGATACGTCCGGCGGTCATGTTGTTGAGCTGGCTCATGCGCGAACGCGTGAAGCGCTCATAGTGGCCAAGGTCGAGATCCGTCTCGGCACCATCTTCGGTGACGAAGACCTCGCCGTGCTGCAGCGGGTTCATGGTCCCGGGGTCGACGTTCAGGTAGGGGTCGAGTTTCAGAAAGGTGACCTTCAGCCCTCGAGCCTCGAGGAGAGTGCCGATGGACGCGGCCGCGAGCCCCTTGCCGAGGGAGGACATCACGCCCCCTGTCACAAAAATGTACTTGGTGCTCCTGCTTCGCATGGGTTGATCTCCGGGGTCGATAGGGGGTCAGTCTTGCGACCGCACGCCTGCTGTAGGCCGCGTGGTCAAATATGAAAAAGGGTCAAATGGGGGGGAATCAAAGGGGGGAATCAAAAGTGAGGGAAATCAAAAGTGGAGGAGTAGGACGACCAGAAAAGTCCGCGGTCGCACCGAGAATCTCTCCCAAAGCCCTCTCGGGGTCTCCCCGAAAGCCTTCTCGGGAGTCTAGATGGCCCCTCGCGACCACCGAGCACATCGAGCCTATTAACCCTTTGGAGCCTTTAGACCCTTGGCACCACTGGCACCACTGGCACCCGGGGGAAACCTCAGCCCTGGCACCCTTGGGGTACCCGTTCGGCCGCAGTTCTTGCGGGGCCGAACCCGCCTTTCCCCTGGCAATTTGGTCTGCCAACACGCCTCCGAGTCAAAGTCCGCTCGGGATAGCTATATAGCCCGGTCGGATGCGGCGAGTCAATCGCCGCGGGGCCGAACCGCATCGAATTGAGAAAACTAGAAGCCGAAGAGGGCCTCCCGGCCCCTCGCCCCGTCTCAGCCTCGCTCTCAGCCTCAGCCTCACCCTCAGGGAGAGTCGAGAAAGGGAGGGTCGAGAACCGAAACCTTGCCCGTGGCCAAGTCATAGGTCGCGCCGATGATCTCCATCGCCTCCTGGCCCTGCCCATCGCCCACGATCAGTGGCGCAGCCTTCAACCGAGCGACCTGCTGGCGCACGTTCTCGGCACACACATTCTCGAGTAGATCGCCTTGGCTCTCTTCCCGGGCACGCTGAACCGCGGGCTCGATCTCCCGAACGAGTTCGGCGATATGGCCGGGCGGAACCTCGCCGGCCTCAAGCATCCGAACCACCGCGGACAGCGCCCCGCAGCCCGAATGCCCCATCACCACGATCAGCCGAACCCCGAGGAAGGCCACGCTGAATTCCAGGGACGCCAACAGAGCCGGGGTTAGGATGTTCCCGCCCACCCGAGTCACAAAGAGGTCTCCGGGGCCCTGGTCGAAAATCAATTCGGGCACCACCCGGGAGTCCGAGCAGCTCAGGGTCGCCGCCCGAGGAGCCTGAGCCTCCACCAGAGCAGCACGTCCGGCGACAAGGTCCCTGGGCACCGGATCCCCAGCCACGAAGCGGGCGTTGCCCTCCATCAGCTGCGCCCAGGCTTTCGCCGCCGGCATCCCGCTGGGCCTCTGACCGGGCATATTTGCTCTCCCTTCCGCCTTGTGCGCTCCGCTCTGCGGTCCGCGACCCGAGGCGGTCCTTGGGGCCTAGACCGGCGTGACTTGGCCCGTGGGCAAGTTGTAGAGGGCGCCAACGATATCAATTTTCTTGTCCGCGTAGCTCTTGGACACAATCGGCGAGGCCTGCTTCAGCAGAGCCACCTGTTGGCGGACATTCTCCGCGCAGGCGTTCGCCAGCAGGGAACCCGAAGTCTCCTTCTCGGCCGCCTCCACCGCGGGTCTGATCTTTTCGGCCAGGGCCGGAAGGTGCCCGGGCAGCACCGCTTGGTCCTGAACCACCTTGATGGTCGCATCCACCGCGCCGCAGCCCGTGTGGCCGAGCACCAGGATGAGCGGAACTCCCAGAAATTGAGTCGCGTACTCCAGCGACGCGAGCACGGTGGGCGTCAACACATTCCCCGCCACCCGGGCTACGAAGAGATCCCCCTGCCCTTGATCGAAGGCCAGTTCCGGGGCTACACGTGAGTCCGCGCAACTGAGGATCGAGGCAATGGGGTACTGCGCTTGGCTTCGGGCCGCGCGGCCCGAAGCGAAATCATGCGTCACCATATTGCCCCCCACGTAGCGAGCATTGCCGGCCATGATCCGCTTCAGCGCCTCGGCGGGCGCAATGGCATTGGGTGCCGGGGAATCCGCCGCCAAGGCCGTGAGTGCGCCCAACGGCATCAGACCCACGTACGCGCTCGCCTTGAGCAGGGTGCGCCGAGACACACGGGGCAATCCGCTTGAATGGTTTGTCTGGGCGCTTGTATGGGCGCTTGTATTGGCGCTTGTATGGGCGCTTGTTTGGGCGCTTGTATTGGCGCTTGTATTGGCGCTTGTTCGATCGCTTGAATGAGTCCGCATCGGTAGACCTCCTTGAAAATCAGCGCTTAGGCTAGCCATCAAGGATCGAGAAGTCATTGCGCTTCGGAGGCGAAGCTAACAATCCTCGCCGGAGCTCATCCTCAGCCGCTCATTCTCAGCCGCAGCCATCCTCAGCCACTCATCCTCACCGGAGCCCACCCCTAGCTGCAGCCATCCTCAGCCGATCAGGCGATCGCCCAATGCACGAACCCCCGGTGGCAGTAATCTGCCATCGGGGGTTCTGGAATAAATCGTTCTGACCGACCGACGCAACCAGGGGAGCCAGTCCCCTCGAAGCGCGCATTTTCTTCGGCCTAGCGCTTGGAGAACTGGAAGCGCGCTCGCGCACCCTTCTGGCCGTACTTCTTGCGCTCCTTTTTCCGGGGGTCTCGCGTCAGAAAACCCGCGCGCTTGAGAACCATACGCTGGGTCCCGTCGAGCTTCTCCAAGGCACGCGCAATGCCGTGGCGAAGGGCGCCAGCCTGACCGGCCACACCTCCCCCATGAATGCTCGCCTTGATGTCGTACCGCTCTTCGGAACCGGTCACTTCAAGGGGACCGCGGATCAGGATCTGCAGCGCTTCCCTGGGAAAATATTCGTTCATCTCGCGACCGTTAATCGTGATGGAACCCGACCCAAGGGCGAGCCGCACCCAGGCAATCGCGTTCTTGCGCTTGCCCGTGGCAATCGTGACCGAAGTAACGTCAGACAATTTCGAGAACCTCCGGCATTTGAGCCGCGTGGGGGTGATCAGGGCCGGCGTAGACCTTGAGCTTGGAATACATCTGCCGACCCAAGGTGTTCTTGGGCAGCATGCCGCGAACGGCGGATTGCACAACGCGGTCTGCATGAGCCGATTGCAGCAATTTGCCCGCGGTGATGGAACGAATGCCGCCGGGATAGCCGGTATGCCGGTGATAAATCTTCTGGTCGAGCTTGCGGCCGGTGAGCTTTACCTTCTCGGCATTGATCACGATCACATATTCCCCGGTGTCTACGTGCGGGGTGTAAATCGGTCGGTGCTTGCCGCGAAGGATGGTGGCAATCCGGGTGGCCATGCGACCCAGCACTGCGTCTTCAGCATCCACCACATACCACTTGCGGTCGACATCTTCCGCCCTCACGCTGCGGGTCGCACGATGCGCCTGCACTCCCATGCCGCTTCCCCTGTCTGTACCGATCTCGACTCATATCGCGGGATCGTGTATTCGAATGATTGCTCAAGGGCGGGGTTCGGAGACCCGGACCACCGCTGGGCGCAATCGTCGCGCCGGGCCTTTATTTAGGCGATTGGCTGGTCCCAGTCAAGCCTCGAGATCTTCGGAAGCCTCTGTTTTTCCATCGGAATGTAGGGACGTTCCCGTCAGGGGCCCCAACCCCTCGTCGTACTCCACTGCCTCCAGCGCCAAGCCCAACGCCGGAGCAGTGGGTCCGGCCTGACTCCGGTCCTTTGCAGCGAGCACTCCGGCCACCCAAGCCACCGAACGCCGGCCCTGCCCCACCTCGATCAGAGTCCCCACCAGGTTGCGAACCATGTAGCGAAGAAAACCCGATCCCTCGGCGAGAATCTCGACTTCCCCCCCGGGCGCGCCCAGAACATCCAGCCGATGGAGTCTCCGAACGGTGGTCTTCACATCGGAACCCGCCGCCTGGAACGAACTGAAATCGTGTTCCCCCACGAGGCACTCCGCCGCCCGGGCCATCTCGCCCACGTCCAGCGTTTGGGCGACGTGGACAAAGCGGGCCGCCCGCAGGGGCGAGCGCACCGGGTGATTCCAGATCCGGTAGCGGTATCGCTTACCCCGAGCGGCGCGCAGCGCGTCGAAGTCACCCGGCACCGCGCGCAGGCCACGCACGGCGATCTCCCTGGGGAGTACGCCGTTGAGGCCGCGCTGAAGTTTTTCTGGATCCATGGCCTGGGCCAGGGCGAAACTCGCCACCTGGGCCTCGGCGTGCACTCCCGCATCGGTGCGCCCGGATCCCGTGACTGCCACCCGCTCGCCCGTGATCCGCTCGACGGCCTCTACCAAGCACCCCTGGATCGTTCGTGCCCCGGGCGCCTGGATCTGCCAGCCCGCAAAGCTCTCCCCGGCGTACTCCACCAGCAGGCAATAGTTGGGCACAGCCGGGCCTCGCCTCAGCCCAGGGAAAAGCGCGCGCGAAGCAACTTGACCGCGTTGAGCGCCGCCAGGCGCACCGGGTCCGCGGCCAGCCAGAACATCAGATGGCGGCCGGGCTCCTCGGCGCTCGAATCCGAACGCAAACGCGCCACCTGCACGTCTTCGCAACCCACCGCGTCCCGAGTATTCGCCGTCTCGTCGTCGCCGACGGGGTCGATGCCCGGCGCCCCGGCAAAAAGACTCGCAGCCTGCCCCGGGGAGAGCGGGCGCTCGGTCTCGACCCAAAGCGCACTGCCCTGACCCGCGAAGCTCGGCACATAGACGCTGCTCGAAACCACATCCACGCCTCCGCCCAGGAGCCGATGCAACGAAGTACGCAGTTGGGCCTCCTCCAAGGCGGCCCCGTCTTTCTCTTCGCCCACGGCCCTTTCATGAGGCACGCTCGCGAAGGCCATGGGGCCTTCCAGGGGCTCGCCCTCCGCCCGCTCCTGTTGGCCAATCAGCGCCAGGGTCTGCTCGGAAAGCAACTCGATCCCGGCCCGTCCGGCGGAGCTCGCCGAATGCAGCACCGTACCGACTACCCGAACTAGACCGGCTTCCCTCTGAAGAGCCGAGAGCACCGGGCCCCAAACCAAGGTCGTTCCCGTGGGCGAAGCCAGCAGCGGAGCCGCGCTGACGCCGTCGTGGGCACCCAGATCGGCGATCACCAGCGGCACCTCGGGCGAAGCCAGTAGCGCCCCGGAGCAGTCGATGCAGGGCGCTTCCACCCGCAGTGCCTGACGAATCAGTTCGAGGGAAACCGCCGGCGGCGTGCAGAGGATCACCGCATCGAGTCCGGTGAAGTCCACCTCGCCCGAGAGTACCGGCAGGCTCGCCCCGGCAAACTCGACGGTATCCCCCATGGAGCGCTTGCCCGCAAAGGGGCGAAGTTCCGCCAAGTCCAACCGGGCCTCTTCGAGAACCAAAAGCAGTTCCTCACCCAGGGTTCCCGTGGCGCCCACCACACCCAAACGCAAAGCGGCGGTCATTTTGCCTCCAGACCGGCGAGCACAAACTCCCCCATGGCCCGGCAGCCGACCACTTCGCGCGCCTCGCCCTCGAGCACCAGGTCCGCTGTGCGATGTCCCGCCGTCAACACATCCGCCACGCTATCGCGCACGGCGGCGGCACCCTCTGCACAGTTCAGC
>CAWVXN010000129.1:0-7606 GCA_963933695.1 uncultured Myxococcales bacterium
AAACCGACTGCGGGACAGTCTCCGGGCGCGGGCCCGATGCACGGTCGCCTGCCTGTGGCATCATGGCTCAGTGAGCAATCAAATTCCCCCCTCGAGTAATCCCTATTCAAACCCGGAGCTTTTCCGGTATGCGGGGAGCATGGAGGGGGTACCGGATTTCCTCGATCTGGCCGAGACCCCTGCCGAGCGTGCGGCTCGGGATGGGTGGCGCGCGACCGGCCACAGATGGTTGGAGGAGATCGGGAAAATTGCGCCGGGCCTTCTGTTGGCTTTCGTCTTGGCGCTTTCGGGCCGCTGGGTGTCCTCTTTGCTCGGGGAGGGGGCTCTGGGTCTCGAAAAATCGCCGGTTTCGCCGATCCTCATCGCCATCGTCGGTGGCTTACTGATTCGAAATACTGTGGGCTTGCCCACGGTGTACGAGTCCGGGCTTCAACTCTGCCTGAAAAAGATATTACGCATTGGCGTGGCGCTGCTCGGAATCCGGTTAAGCCTTTCGGGCGTGGGCGGAATCGGCCTGGCAGCTTTGCCCATCATTGTTGTCTGCATTGCCGCTGCCCTGATTGTTGTTGGGGCGGTGAGTCGTGCGCTTTCTCTCCCGGGCCGGCTGGGGATATTGGTTGCAGTGGGGACCGCAATTTGTGGTAACACCGCCATTGTGGCGACCGGGCCAGTGATCAACGCCAGCGAGGATGAGGTCGCCTATGCGGTTGGGACAATCACGGTATTTGGCCTGCTCGCCCTTGTGATTCATCCCTTTGTCGCCCACGCAATTTTCGGAGGAAACAGTTTTCAAGCAGGGCTCTTTTTGGGCACCGCTATTCATGACACCGCCCAGGTGGCTGGAGCCGGCCTTCTGTATGGGCAACAATTCGCCGCGCCAGAAGTTCTTGATATCGCGACGGTCACGAAGTTGGTGCGAAATATTTTCATGATTCTTGTGATCCCGCTAATGGCTCTCGTGTACCAGCGTGGTGAAACGAGCCAGTCACAGCGAACCAAGGTTCCCTTCCGCCAATTGATTCCAATTTTTGTTCTCGGGTTCATCGGGATGGCTTGCTTGCGGAGCCTTGGAGACATGGGCTCGGCACCATTTGGTGGATTGCTCTCGGAATCCAGCTGGCAGGGTGTGATCGAGAGCGCCTCGAGCCTCTCGGCATGGTGTCTCACCGTGGCCATGGCTTCGGTCGGGCTGGGTACCCAAATTTCGCGACTTCGAGGACTGGGTTTTAGGCCCCTTGCCGCTGGGCTTGTTGCTGCCCTTGTGGTGGGAATTCTCAGTGCGAGCCTGATTCTGGCGCTGGGTCCTCGGCTTGAAGCGCTCGCGGAGTTCAATCTTTAGGCGCAGCGAGCTCGCTAAACCCTGGCACTGGGTTGGTTCGGAGGTGGGCAGCCTCAGGGCGGACTGACTAGAATCGGGCGACTGGCTGGTTTGTCGGTACTGTTGAGGCGACGGTTGAGTCGACTTTTAAGCGGACTGCTGAACGGACTGCTGAACGGACTGTTGAACGGGGAGATTTCATGCCGGGGGCACTAGCGGGATTTCGGATTATCGATGTTACCCAGGTGATCTCTGGACCACTGGCGACCCGTATCCTGGCTGACCAAGGGGCCGATGTCATCAAGGTGGAGCCTCCGGTAGGCGATATCCTGCGTCACATGGGAGGGATTGGGGGCCTCTCGCCCACTTTCGCGACAACTAATCGAAGTAAACGTTCGATCGTGCTTGATCTGAAAAAAGAAAATGGCCTGGACACGCTTCGCCAACTTGTCAGCGAGGCGGATGTTTTTATCCAGAACAGCCGGCCCGGAATCGCAGAAAGAATGGGGATGGGTGAGGCCGCCTTACGGGCGATCAATCCCAAGCTTATCTACGTGTCGATTTGCGGCTTCGGGGAAGAAGGCCCCTACAGCCATAAGCGCGTTTATGATCCACTGATTCAAGGCATGTCGACCCTGGCTGATATCCAATCGGGCCAGGGTGACCGGCCGCGTTTGATTCGCGTGATTGTTCCCGACAAGGTGACTGCCCTGACCGCCGCCCAAAGCATCACGGCAGCGCTTCTCGCCCGTGAGCGGACAGGCCAGGGGCAACATGTTCGGCTCTCCATGTTGGACGCGGTAATCGCCTTCGTCTGGCCTGAAGCCATGGCGTATCACACCTTTGTTTCACCGGAAGTGCCGAAGATCAATCCGGTCGCCCGTCGCGATATGGTTTATGACACATCTGACGGTTATATCATCGTCTCAACCGTCGCCCATAGGGAATGGCAGGCTTTTTGCCGTGCCGCCGATCGGCGCGATTGGCTTGAAGATCCGCGCTTCCAGAATACGGCCGGGCTGGTCGCTCATGCCGCTGAGCGTCTCGAGATGATGGCTGAGGTGCTGAAGACTCAAACCACCGAATATTGGTTGGAGGTTCTTGATGAGGTAGACGTGCCGTGCGCACCAGTGCTTACGCGAGACAATGTCCATTTGAATCCCCAGGTTCAGGCCAATGGAATCATCGTCGAGCAGGAGCATCCTGTCGCTGGCCTTGTGCGCCAGGCAAGGCCTGCTGAACAAATGGATGTCACACCCTCAGCAATTTCGAGGCCAGCCCCGACTCTCGGCCAACATACGGAAGAGGTCCTCCTGGAAATGGGTCTCAACCAGAAACGAATTTCAGAACTGAGGGAGTCCGGTGCACTGGGAGAATCCTGAAAGTGAACTCTGAGGCGATTCGAGTTTGGGGAATTGGGACTTCACGAACCATGCGAGCGCATTGGATGCTGGCCGAATTGGGAATTGAGTACGAAACCCGGGCCATTCTTCCCCGCACAGAGGGTATGAATGACCCTGTGTTCAAGGAATTGAACCAACGGGGAAAAGTTCCAGTTTTCCAGCAGGGCGATCTTGTCATTGGCGAGAGTGGTGCCATCGTTTTTTACCTCGCTGATCGCTATCGCGAGCGCCGCTCACTGGCCCCAGAGCGGGGGACGTCCGAACGCGCAGTCTTCGACGATCTCTGCTTATTCACCTTGATGGAACTCGACGCGCCCCTCTACGTAATTCGACGCCACGGTGGGCTCCCCGATGTGTATGGCGAATCCGAGGTGGCGGTGGAGTCCGCAGGCAAATATTTCCTGCGCCAGGTAGGAGTGATGGACCGCCGACTCGCCGATGGACGCCCCTTTCTTCTTGGCGAATCTTTCTCCGGGGCCGACCTTCTGTTGGCTACCTGCCTGGCATGGGCCCAGATAGTCGAACTGACACTTACGCCTCGGCTAGAGGACTTCCAAGTGCGGATTGGGACTCGCGAGCCCTTCAAGCGTGCGATGGCCGTGAACTTTCCGCCTGGGGCAGCACGTTTGGTCCCGGGAGCCGGAAGAGCGGACTCAAAGGCATAGCTCCGAGGGAGTTTCGATTGGATGTGGGGAGCCCGAAACCAAGCGTCTGAGCATTCTGGTGTGGATTCGTCCAAATCGATCGGTCCCAGCCAGGATCGTGGTAGTCAACTACAGAAGCGGTAACCTGCTTTCGTACGATGGGGGAATTAGAAGTTAATTGAGGGGGAATCGGGGTGTGATGGTGCGATCTCAGAGCAATAAGGGGAGCGTTCCAAAGCAGCGCGAATAAATAATTGAAGGAGATTACGATGGCGGCGTTTATGTCTTCCTATAGTTCTCAAACCTACGCTCTGCTTCGAATAGTCAGCGGCCTACTTTTTGCCTTTCACGGCAGTCAAAAAGTTCTCAGTTGGCCTCTCGAGGCCTCTGCGGGGATGCCCTGGTTTATCACTTATATCGCCGGACCCATTGAATTGATCGGTGGGCTTCTGATCCTGGTGGGTCTTTTTACGACCTGGGCAGCATTTCTTTCCAGTGGATTGATGGCAGTCGCCTACTGGATGGCCCATGGCACGAAGGCCCTTTTTCCTCAGGAAAATCAAGGGGAGCTCGCGATCCTCTACTGCTTTGTCTTTCTTCTGATCTCGGCGAAAGGTTCGGGTATATGGAGCATCGACGACTCCAGGAAGTGAATACCTCGAAGCTTTGAAAATTGGGGGCAGGGCAGCGGACCAGGTTCTAACGCGAGGCCCGCTGCCCTGTTAGCCCGATTCATCAAGGGCTGTCCCGTCGCCTTGAAATATTCGTCTCCACGAGAGACGCCTGGCCTTCCCGCCCAGAAGGTTTTCAGCCTTCCTGCTTCCGGATGAAAATTGGCGAAGACCATGCTCTTTGTTCGGTTGGGGCCAGACAATCATCCGAGTCCGGGCGTGCTGAGCACGGCTCGGGTTCTAGGCAGCGGCCATCCTTCATATCGTTGCATCCCAAGGGGTCGGCACCCACGGCCAAGCTCGGTTCCTCGATTGCACGGACGTAGTAGACTGCGTCTCGATTGGAATGCGCGAAGCTGGGATCTGTAAACGCGATCCGGCAGCCCGCCGTATCGCGTGGGCACTCGAATACCTGCCAGGGGTCCTGGATCAACGCTTGAATATCCTGGCTCTTGTTTTCCTGGGGGAGAATGCGGATGACTTCGATGCGGTCGATGGCCCGGCGCTGATCGCCGGGGTGATAGCATTCCCCCTGGCAGAGTCGTTGTAGTCGGCCTGCATCGTCCGCTTGGAGTGCATCGCGTGAGTCGGCCGGGCAGCCGGGTTTCTGCTCGAAGGATCCAACCGCGCGAACTTGAAAAATGGGCCCAACTTCCAGTTCGACTTCGCTTCCCATTGGAGCGGAAGCTCCTTTGGGGCCGTTTAGGAGGTCAAACCAAAGCAGGATCCGCGGGCCGCTGGTTCCGTAGACCTCGCGTCTCTGAAGAGCATCCCAAATTTGCTCGCGGCTGCGTCCTTCTGAGTGCACCGCGGCCAGGCCGCCGGTCAGAAAGAAAGAGGCGCCTCGCTCGGTTTCGAAGGTAGAGAAAACCGCCGGAGAAAATTCAGTGGTCATCGGTTCCGAAGCGGCAACGGGCTCGCGTTCGGGGCTATCGCCGATTGGCGTTTCCAGGAAATTGCCGAAACGAGCCTCGGTAAATTCTGCGCGGGCTACTTCCTTGTAGCCTGTTCCCGGCCGAGCGGAATGGTTGTCGCTGGAGCCGATCATGCCAAACTGAAACCGATCGGTTTCTGAATCGTGGTTCGCCTTATCCCCGGACCGACTTCGGCCCAGGGCCAGGATATATTGGGCCGTACTACGGGGGCGAAGATTGAAAGCGGGCTGGAAGCAATCTCGGCACTGCCCAGCGTTCTGCCACTCGGCCACGGTCGTACCAGGTACGGTCCAGGCGCCTCCGTTGCGATCCGCATCGACAAAATACTGCCGCGCCTGGGCAGCACGCGTGGCGCACTCCTCGGCGCTCTTGTCTTCAGCGAGGCACCTTCCCTCGATGATTTCTCCAGCACGCCAACAGGAGGGGAGGTAGTTCTCTCCGGGCTTCGGGCAGCTCCGACTGCCATCCGGAGCGATGGAGACCTCAAGGAATGGCCGATATTCCTCAGAATTGCCATGGCCCGAGTAGACCTCGATAATGCGTTGCCATTTCGGGTCGTGTTGGGTGGGCGTCAGTTGTTTGTCCCAAGATGACCCCGGTGGCGTATAGAAACCCCATGCCGTGCCATGAGGAATCACCAGAGCCGCATGGCCCCAATCGTCGAGTTTGTCGAAAAGAGCCTCCGGGGTGGGGGCCACTTCCCGGCAGTCCGTGGGAAGTTCGCGCACAGGCACGCCCGCCGGACAGTCGTGGATGCCAGCGGTTTCCCCCAAATATTCAATTAGTTCGTCCCCGCCCTCGGATGCCGTTGCCAGGGCGTAGAGACCCATGAGGAAGGGCGAAGGTGCGAGATCCGCTATGTCGGGTGTGCCCAGAGGGAGACCGGCGCTGATTGGGCGCGTTGGAATAGAACCATCATCGAGGTCGCGAAGCACGACATTCTTGTGCCCCCAGTGGAACTCCGGGGTGGGTCCAACTTGGGTCCATTCCCAACCCAGGTAGGTGACCAGATCCGGATTGGCTTCACTGCCACTAATTGCGTTGCATTCGCGAATTGCGGTTACGGTTTCAGCCCAGCGCCTGGCTCCTAGGGTGACGGCATGATCGTTGATCGACCAGAAATCGAGGGCCGAACAATGGCGGGCGTAGTCACAGGCATCCGCCACCGGGTGCGCGCCCTCGCCCCCTGCCATGGGGAGGCTCAACTGAAATGCATCGAAGGAAAAAGTGGTGTGGACATGCAAATCTCCGAAGAGAATCTGCTTGGGTTCCGATATGCCGATTTCCCGAGCAGCGGAATTGATCTCGTCTGCCCGCTTCTGCACGACTTCGGGTTTTACTGCGCGCAAATGAGGAGACTCGCCTTTGGGTGCGGGAACAAACCAGCCGAGTCCAGCTGCGTAGATGATCGCCAGAATCCCGATCGATAAAATTCCACCAAGAACCACTCTTCGCATATGACGCACCCTCTCGTATTTTCCCCTGTTCTCGGAACACGGGTACGCCCACCGTTTTACATCCTGGGCGACCTTTGAGGAACTGCGTACTACATCCGATTGGTTACCGGATTCCGTCTTCCTCGGTGTAGCCGAGCTCGGCCACGCGTTTCATATGGTCGCCTCGTGTAATGGTGTACTTGGAGATCAGGAAGGTGCAGATGACGGGTAGAGTCATCCCCAATATAAGATGAGTAGTTGCCATTTTGCGCATGGGTTCGTACATGGATTCAACGGTTGGATTGGGTACATCAAAACCAAAAGTAGAAAGCACCACGCCTGTGATGAGCACGCCCCCGGCGCTCATGGTCTTCTGGGCGAGATGCGGGCCGGCATTGAGGAGTCCTTCGCTCCTACGTCCGGTCTGGCTTTGACTTTCTTCGACGATGTCCGCCACCATCGAACCGAGAAGAATGAATCCGCTAACGCTGAGCGTGATCATCACGCAGCTGTGGAGGAGAAGGAACCACCAGAGAAGATCAGTTCCATTGGCGGGAAAGGTCGAAATCGTCGTGTAGGCGTCGAGTAGCCGGAGCCCGACAGGAAGAGGCCCGAGAACGACGCTGGCAGCGAAAAGACGCACGGCCATCTTCTTCTTGTCGCGACCTCGGGCGAACATACTCGTTGCAAAGCCGCAAGTGATGGCCACGGCGGCCTGTACGATTGGAAAGGTTCGAATATCTGTGGGGACCCATTCCCAGAAATAGATGTTGTAATAGTTCTCGGTCCCGGCTTGCAGTCCGATGAACAGCGCAAAAACAAGCCCAGCGAGGAAGACCACCAGCCAGGACCGATTGGAAAGGGTCTCCAGGATTTCCTGCATTAATTGCTTGAAGCTTGGTCTCTCGCTCCGCTCCGGGACGTGGAGGTAGGGTATTCGGCTATGAAGCCCGACAGTTGAAAGAAGTCCGGAGACCAGGATTGCGGCGCCTGCGATCAAGGCGAGGGAAGTGTACCCAGAAGGGTTCAGAAACGCGCGAGACCCCGAAAATTCGGCTGATTCGGGGAAGAGGCTCCCTAGCGCGATAGCCGCGATGCCCGCTCCTCCCAACCATCCGAATGCCGTGGAAATTCCGACCATCAGCGTACGCTGGTCGTAGTCCTTTGTGAGCTCGGGGCCGAGTGCGGAGCGCGGAACC
>CAWVXN010000130.1:0-7584 GCA_963933695.1 uncultured Myxococcales bacterium
GATCTGACGCTCCAAAAGCAATTCGAGGGCGTTGCCGAAAGTGGACCGGTTGGCGGCCTCGGGATGCCCCGAAAGCCCGAGCCGGTAGGCATTGTCCAAGACCTCCGAACTCCCCTCAATAATCGCTTCGTGGGAGAGTTTGCCACCCGCGTCGGAGACCACACGGCAGACGGCGGCATAGCACTCCACCACGCCCCGGGTCTGAAAATCAAGACAGGAGAGAATTCCCTGCCCTTCCTTCGTCACGCACAGTCGATCTTTGTCCGAGGTGATCCAGCCTGCCGCCTCGAAGTGACTCAAGATTTTGCCGACGGCTGCTTCCCCCGCTTCATGGGCCGGGGTGAAAAATTCCCGGTAAAGGAGCCGACTCCAGACTTGGACGTCATCCACCAATTCCTTGGCCGAAGCCCCGACAAGCAGGGAGCGGGCCAGGACACTCGGAGTGACCAGATAGTGGACAATTGAGTTTCTGTAGATGTCCAGGGCCCGACGCTTCTGTGGTTCGAAATAGATGACCTCTCCCTTGGAGTCGTCGGCCGCCTTTACCAGGTCGCTTCGAATCATGAACGCAATCGAGTCCGCGAAACTGCCCTGATCGGCCCGCAGGGCCGAAGTGATTCCAGCCCCGCCCAGACGCAGCAAGTCCACCAATTGCTGCATTCGTTCGACCAACTCCGACCGCAAAAGGCCCGGATGAGAAAGCCCCATCAGGGCCACCGAGGCCACCGAAGTCGCATTCACCGTGACCGACCAGTTGATTCGCTCGACCAGTTGGTGGCCGAAATCATCGATAAAACGGCGTTTTTCCTGCTGGATCCGCTCAACAGTCTCCTTGAGATGGGCAGCGGATGCTTTGGCGGACAATTCCGCGGCCAGATCGCCTCGAACGAGACTCTCAAACTCCTTCCTCCGTTCACCCAACGCGTCGGCAAGAGAAACCGGCTCGCCAAAATTAACGTGAACCGATCCAAATCGTTTACTCAGGTATTTCCTGGCTCGAAAGAGAGCAAGCGTGCTCTCTTTCGATTTCTTGCCCCCTTCGAGTTCCTCCACCATTCCCCCCTCTTCGACCAGTCGTTCATAGGTCAGTGCGATGGGGACAAAAAACAGATCCTTCTGGGAGCACTCAAGGAACGCATCGAGATCCCAACTCAACATGCCTAACCGGGGTGTCATCGTCCTCCCTGTACGAGAACGTCCGCCTTCGATGAAGAACTCTTGGGTGAAGCCCTCGCGTACCAAGTAGGCGACGTATGCGCGAAATACCTGTTTATAGAGTGGGTCTTCAAACGAACGCCTCATATAAAAGGCGCCTGCCATGCGAAAGATCAGACCAAACGGCCCAAAGGCCATGTTGTCCCGGGCCGCAATATGCGGCGGTACCAGGTAACTGTTGTAAAAGAGTAATGAGACGATCAAAAAATCAAAGTAGGATCGATGATTGGGCACCAATACCAGCGGATGCCTCTTTGCGTACTCGGCCACCTTGTCGAGGCCACGAGTTTCGACATTGGAAAAAAGACGTCGCACGATTGCCCCAACCACCATGGCAAGTACTGCCAGCAGCGTCGAATTCATGCGCGCCGCAATTTCACGGTAGGCCTTGGCCACGTCACGCTCGGCCTTTTCCTGGCTGCCCCTCTTCGTTCCCGCCCGCTCGGCGATTGCCGCCTGGACGCCTTTGTCGGCCATGATCACCGCCAAAACGCGCTGGGCGGATCGCAGGGTGGGTCCTTCGACAACCTTCTCTCCTCGATAAAGGTAGATCAGGAGGGAGCGCCGAACCGTCCGAGCCACACGCTCCTGCCCATCATCACGGTGCTCCGACACGTAGCCGAGCAAATCGATGGGCTCGCCGATCTTCACCGACAGGCTCCGGTAGGTCAGGAGAAATGACGAGACCTTCGCCAGGTCAGAAGGTCTGGAGAGCGACCCGTAGTCGAGATTGAGAAAGCGGTTGGCTGTCCGCGGCCCCTTGCGCCAGAAAATCGACAGGGGGACCACGAATACTTCGTCACCTCCGCTCCAAACTTCGCGAACCACCTCTTGGATCAAATCGAACTCATCCTGGCGATGCCTGAGATTCCACAACCCTCGCCAGAAGGTCTGCAGGCGCTGGGTCCTCAAGAAGAGAAAAAGGGACGCCTTGTCCTGGGAGAGTTGACGAACATGTTGTTGATCCTCTTCGTGCTCAACCGCCCGGGACCGACCGCGTTTGCGCCTGAAAATCGAGCGAAGCACCTCGAGGGTCGGGCGGTACATGGTGAAGTGAATGCCGTTCGCAAAGCTTGAGAGCCGAAGACCTTCGCGGAGGAAAAGAGTATTGAAGAGCAGGTAGTCCAAGCGACTCGAATAGCGCATGACATAAACAATGGAGCCACGGCTTTCGAGATCTCGCAGTCGCTTCGCCTCTTCATCTCCGAGACAGAAATGCTGAAGATATCGCCGAGCAAACCAGCGAAAGAAGAAGTTGAAGCGAGGCGTCATCGCCGAATAGGGATCGGCCAAGGGCGACGGGGCAGCAGAACCCGAAGCAGCAGAAGGGCGCCCCGACGACGAGGTAGTCTCGGCGACCCGATCGTGGTTTTCTTCAGACATGACTGCGCATATGTACCATGCAGCCCCAATGCCAGCAACGAAAGAGTTCCGCTTCAATTGAGCCTCTGGCCCAGGAGCGGCCTGAAGCGTCCCGAGCGGCAGATGCCGCTGCCCCCGGAACGCCCAGGGGTCTATTCATTGCCGGGCAGTAGTATTTCGCCAGGCTTCATTGCCTCTGCAATTTCCAGAGGCGTCCAAAGGCCCCCGTCTTCGGTCTTTGTAATGCCTTGGGTTGTCACCACCTTCATCTCGGCGATGCGTCCGCCGCCACAGAAAAAGGTTTTCCCCGTTATATCCTTGGACAAGTCACTGGCCAGATAGCCGAGCAGAGGCGAAACGAGACCGGGCGCCATTTGTTCCCGCATCGCGTTGGCATCAAAGCCCGGAAGATCTTCGGTCAACCGTGTCAGCGCCACAGGGGCGAGGATGAAACAGCGGATGCCGTACTTCTTGCCCTCGATGGCCAGGCAACGGGTAAAGCCTGCGATTCCTGCCTTGGCAGCTCCGTAGTTGCATTGACCAAAATTACCATTGAGTCCCGACGTCGAGGACGTATTGATGACGACGCCGCCGTTCCCGGCCTCCTTCATGTGATTGAAGATCGGGCGCGTCACGCAATAAGTTCCCTTGAGGTGAACGGCGATTACGGAATCCCAGAGGTCTTCCGTCGTGTTGGAGAATGATTTATCCCTGAGAATCCCTGCATTATTGATCACACAATCAACCTTGCCAAAAGCATCGAGAGCCGTTTTCAGGATTCCCTCGCCGCCATCAACCGTGGCAACGTTGTCGTGATTGGCCGCAGCCTCGGCCCCGAGGGCTTTGATCTCATCGACAACCTGATCGGCCATTGCAATGCCCTCTCCCGTTCCATCTCGAGCCCCTCCTAGATCGTTGACCACGATCGCGGCGCCCTCCTTGGCCATGGCAAGCGCGTGCTCTCGGCCTATACCGCCACCAGCCCCCGTAATGACTACGACTTTCCCGTCGAGCAGACCCATAAAAAAACTCCTTTGATCTCAAGTTGACGTTCAATGGTTAGGTGAAGTTACTGAGCACCCAAATATCCCTGACGAAAGCGACGGCCCGGTTCATCTCGGCGGAATCACTCGGGGCGAGGGTCGAGACTAGCCGACGACTCGCCGGGCCTTCAAGCCGTTGGCCACAATGTTTGATCTGCGCAGAGCGCCGCAGGAGCGGACAACTTAGTTGAAAAGAATCGTTCGCAGGCGCGATAAAGCCCTAAAACCGAGACTCCCATAGAGCCCGAGCGCAGGCCTATTCCCCTCCACGACCGCGAGCTGAACGTGCTCCGCTCCGGCCTGAACCGCCTCGTCGACCATCCCCAGCATTCCGGCCCGCGCATATCCCCGGCGACGCTGATCGGGCCAGGTGTAAACACCCTGGATCAACCAGCCCTCGGGCCGACATACATCCGCATACCCTACGAAGACCGGCTGGCCGGCAACTTCAAGCAAGCGGGCCCGGCCAATCCGTCCCCGAACCCAGCGACGAAATCCTTGGGGATCTCCATAGGAGGGATCAGGGCGATCCTCCTCTCGCAAACTGGACCGAGCGGCGAATACGAGCGCATCCAGATCACTGGGTTCCCCTCTCCGCAAAGACGCCCCTGCTGGTAGGACCCGCGGCCCCTCACGGAGGCCTTTTGTATCGAGTACGTGACACTCCTCATACCGATCCAAGAGCGGATTACGGCCAACGGAGCGCAGACATTCCCAAACCGGTCCCACTGCATGGGCTTGGCTCTTGATGAGGCCCGCTTCCAGACGTGAGAGAAAGGGCAGTACGGCAGCCAGGGTCTCTGATTCCAGACCATCCTCGAGGATCAGGCTGGGCCGAAGCGAGGCAACGCCCACGATTTCCGCTCCCCGCGAGGCCACCACCACCTGGCAGCCGCGAATTCCTACACCGGGATCCTCTTCGGTGCTGGCAACGAGATCCATCAGCAGGAGGTTGTGGCGCGGTTCGTGACGAAGGCGAGCGAGCACTTGCTCCGTCTGGTGCCCCACCATGAAGTCGGCCCTGATCTGCCCTCCCTGCAAGGAAGCCATCAGACGTCGAGTACCACCAGAACCGTGCCCTCATCCACGGTTTGGCCCTCTTGCACACGAACTTCCTTCACCGTGCCACGGCAGGGCGCTTCCACCGGAATTTCCATCTTCATCGACTCGAGAATCAGTAGGACTTCCTCTTCTTCAACGGTGTCTCCCACTGCTTTTTCGACCTTCCAGATATTTCCGGCAATTTCCGCTTCGATCTCGATCAATTCGCTTTCCCCTCGTCCGTCCGACACGTGAAACTATCACGAGGAGAGAATGCGCTCGACGGTCCGCCGGAGCAAGACCACCCCTTCCCCCCTGCCCGCCCCAGCCTGCTAGGATCCCGCGCCACCGGGAGAAAGCGTGCTCGAAACAGTAAGCCAGGGATTCCAATCAGCGACCGAGCGCCTGAGAGGCGTTCGTGAACTACACGAGTCGAATATTGACGAAGCCCTCGGGAACGTCCGCATGTCGCTTTTGGAGGCGGATGTCGACCTTGGCGTGGTCAAGGGCTTCCTGGCTCGCGTCAAGGAGCGGGCACTCGGAGAGCGGGTCGAGACCCGGGTGCGCGATGCATCCGGCCGGATGGTCAAGATCACGCCCGGGCAACATTTCGTCAAGGCCTGCGAAGACGAACTGGTCCTACTCATGGGGCCCGTGGATACCAGCCTCGCACGGGATGCCGGCGCAACATCCATCATGCTCGCTGGACTCCAGGGCGTAGGGAAGACCACCGTCGCAGGAAAACTGGCGCGCCACCTCCAGAAGCAGGGCCGCAGGCCCCTTTTGGTCGCCGCTGATATTTATCGGCCCGCCGCGGTCCAGCAATTGATGACCCTCGGCGACTCCATTGAGGTTCCCGTTCACAGCGGAACCGAGGGGCAGAGCCCGCCCGAAATTTGCGCTGAAGCCCATCGCCGAGCGCGAAGCGAGGGCTTCGACGCGATCATCTATGACACGGCTGGCCGTCTCGCCCTCGACGACGAGCTGATGACGGAGCTCGAGGACATCAAGCGTTCGGTGCAACCCGCCAACACTCTGCTCGTATGCGATTCGCTCATGGGGCGAGACTCCGTCAATGTCGCCCAGGCCTTCTCGGATCGAATCCCGCTGGACGGAGTGGTACTCACAAAATTGGACGGCGATGCCCGCGGCGGAGCAGCGCTGGCCATTAAGGCCGTCACGGGCGTCCCTATCAAGTTCCTCGGTACAGGTGAAACACTCGACAGGCTTGAGGAATTCAGACCCGAGGGGCTGGCCTCGCGAATCCTCGGCATGGGCGATGTTGTCGGCCTTGTTCGGGATTTCGAGGAAGTCGTCGACGAGAAGCAAGCCGAAGCCGACACCGAGAGAATACTCAAGGGCCAGTTTACCCTCAACGATTTACTCACCCAACTTCGCACGATCCAGAAGATGGGTCCCCTGCGCGATGTCTTCGCACGTATGCCCATGTTCGGTTCCATGGCCGACAAGGTCGAAGAAGGCGACCTTGCAAAAGTAGAGTCAATGCTTCATTCGATGACTCAACAAGAACGCGGCAAGCCAGACATCATCAACAAGAGCCGCGCCAAGCGGATTGCAGGGGGAAGTGGGCGAAAGCCCAAAGAAGTTCTGGATCTCGTCGACCGCTTCAAGCAAATGCGCGAGATGATGGGCTCCCTGGGAAAACAGGGGGGACTTCTCTCCCGACTCCCGGGGATGGGACAGATGATGGGCGGCGCCGGACCGGGGGGTGCGGGCATCGACCCGAGCGCCCTGCTTTCCGGCGCAGGGGGCGGGGGAATGGGATCAATGCTGGCCGCCCCCGCCCAGCCACGGAGCGCCAAATCAAACCAACAACGAAAAAATAAACGGCAGCAAGCTCGAAAGTCTCGACAAAAAAGCAGGAGCAAGAAGAAGAAAAAATAGTGCCCCCTTTCGATGCATGCCGGGGAACAGTCACTCCCGGAGCGGGGACCGACGCCAGGGCATGACAACGGAATTGACGAGATCTCAGAATAGTCGCGACTCCGGCCCAGGCGCTCTCAATGCCCCGGCCGAGACATTCGATCACGCCGCTCAAAGGCTCGACTACAATGCTTGTTAAGAGAAGGGATCCATGAAGCTTTTCCTGCAAGTTTTTGTCTGCCTCCTGTTCCTGCCCATCCCGGCTCCCATCGCAGAGCCCGTGGCACGAAATACGCTGCTTTTCGTCGAACCCGCCGGACTCGAACCGGACATTCAGTTCTGGGTCAGGATCTACACCCAGGTGGGAAAACGGCGCGGACTCCTTCACGACTCCAGGAATATTCATATTGTCTACGAGGAGTTGGAACTGCCCGAGAACCTGTCCGCCTCGGGTACTGAGCGCCATGTCGAAAAAAGCAAGGACCGCTACCGCAAGATCCTGAAAAGGCTCGCTCTCGGGAATCGGAAAAACCTCACTAGCGAGGAGCGCCGGATACTCGGACTCTTCCCCCCAGAGGTCTCGAACAAAACTCTGCTTAGCCACACGAAACGCATTCGTTTCCAACTCGGGCAAGCGGACCAATTTCGTGCCGGACTCGTTCGGGCAGGCACATACGCCGATCACATCCAAAAAACCCTGCGAGATATGAACCTGCCCCCCCAACTCGCGGCACTCCCCCACGTGGAGTCGTCCTATACGCCCGGAGCCTATTCAAGGGTGGGCGCCGCCGGCCTCTGGCAATTCACACGTTCCACCGGGCGCCGCTACATGCGGGTCGATCAAATCGTCGACGAAAGGCTCGACCCCTACAAGGCGACCACCGCCGCCGCCCGCCTTCTGGCTCAGAATCGCCGTTCCACTGGATCCTGGCCCCTAGCCATCACCGCGTACAATCACGGCGCCTCGGGAATGCGCCGGGCCAGCCGAAAGCTCGGCCACCGGGATATCGAAAAGATCATTCGCGAATATAGAAGCAGG
>CAWVXN010000131.1:0-7569 GCA_963933695.1 uncultured Myxococcales bacterium
CGAAATCGAGATTGGTACGGACTCCGATGATGATTTCACTTTCAACGATTCCGACGATTCCGATGGTTCTGACGACTCGGGATCTCCAAACTCTTTCGAGTTTGGTTCTGCCGACGAAGACGGGTCGGCGATTGCAGAAAGTGCATCATTCGAAGCGGATGGTTCAGAGGAAATCGCGATTGATCTCGAGGGAGCTTTCGAAGGCGAGTCCGCTTTAGTTGATCAGTCGCCCGGCGGCGAACAGGGCGTCTCTGCTGAGAATCTGCTCGAGCGGATTGACGAGGATCTCGAAGAAGCCGAATTCTATTTACAACAGTCGATGACTGAGGAAGCGGTGGCGATTTATCGCCGGGTCCTGGAGGCGGACCCGGAGCACGTAACCGCTCGAGAGAAACTTGCAGAACTGGAGGCTGGCGCTTCTGGAACTGCGCCAGGGCAGGGGGTCGTCCCGGCACAGGAGCAAGTGCCGGAGCCCGAGCACGATATAGAGTTCGACCTGGATGCAGATTCCGAGGCCGATCTTGAGACAGATTTTGACTCCGAACTGGATCTCGATTTCGACATAGGCACTGACACAGAGGTCTCGGCCCCGAAATCGGAATCCTCGCCGACGGTGGTTTCCGACGATCTGGAGATCGATTCGGAATTTGAGATTGAGATTGAAATCGAGGACGGCCCGCCCGAGGAGAACGCATCATTGACGGAGCCCGGGGCCGAGATCGAGTTCGGTGAAGTGGCCCCCGCTCCGGGAACTGGAGCCGCGACCGTGGAGGAAGGCGTCGCGGAATTGTTCGCGGATTTCAAGCAGGGCGTGAGTGAAACCCTGGAGAAGGGCGATTATCAGACCCGGTTTGATCTGGGGATCGCCTACCGGGAAATGGAACTTCTAGAGGACGCGATCGCCGAGTTCCGCTATTGCCTTGACTCCCCCGACTGGCGGCTGCAGTGCCTTCAGATGATCGGGCTTTCGAGCCTGGACTTGGGGCGTGCGGCCGATGCGGTGAGTCATTTTGAACAAGCTCTGTCGGCTCCCGATCTCAGCGATGCGCAAAAGTCGGGTCTGTATTTTGATTTCGGCCGAGCCCAAGCCGCGCTCGGGGACACGGATTCCGCTCACGACAGCTTTGCCCGAGTGCGTGCGATCGAGCCAAACTTTTTTGGCTTGGCAGAAGCAGTCGCAAGCCTGCCTCCCCGGACGCCCGGCACAGAGCCCGTGGAAGAAGAGTACGAATCTTTTGAGGACCTGATGGCCGAGTTCAACCAGGACGACTCGAAAAAGTAGTCCGGGTCGCGAACCGAACTGACCGCGCTAAACTACTCCTCCTAGCGCGAGTAGCTCAGTTGGTAGAGCATTAGCTTCCCAAGCTAAGGGTCGCCGGTTCGAACCCGGTCTCGCGCTCCATTTTTCATTGGGCCCCCGCGGTGAGTTATGTGGGGGCTCTCGTCTTTTGGGCAGGCCCGCATTCTGGATTCCCGCAATGGGTTCCCCAACGGCCTCCCGGCGTGCTTTCGACATGACTCCGTCGAAGCATTGGACGGCATTCGTGTCGTCCTCTGCAAGGGTGTGCGCTTATATTTTGCGCATCTCGACCGGGGGTGGATGTCTACGCAATCGTGGAAGCGTCAGGGGGCGTACCGCTTCCGTAACCGGCAAAGAGGTCGGGCTGGATTCTGAGTCTCGGAACGAGTGCAAGTCTGCTCGCGCGCTGGTCCGAGGCGGTAATGGCCGCTCGCCATTGGGCTCGGCTCACGGCGTCGGGACGATTGCGACCCGAAGTATTCCTTCTCGGAATGATCTGGGGGCGAATAGCCGTCTGGCGGCGCTGTTGATTGGTTGGGACACTAGTCCATGAAATCCGGCTCTTCCGCGACGAGCACATCAGAGATGGGCTGGAAGCCGGAGTAGCCGGAGTAGACTGTGTACGTATTTCCGGTGAGCTTGGAGGTCGCCTCGGGGGATAGGCCATTCAATCTGGCTTCTGGCACACGGTCCGGGTCTGGGCGTTGTGTTAAATCCCTATCGGGAGCCCCGCCGCCGGCATCGAGGCCCGCTGCCGCCAGGCCATGCCTGAGGTCCATCGAAAGCAGGGTGAGTAGGCAGGGGCAGAAGCGCGGCTTGGTGCTTTCCGCAAGGCCAACTAGAACTTCTGCACTCGGCCACCTGCGAACGTTCCTAGTAGTCTTGGAAGTCTATTTCACTTCATCCCTGCTAACACTGCCGCCCAAAATTCGTCGCCAGAATCGTCAATGTCTTGTCTACTGGCAAGAAAATCAGAATGGCCGGGAGTCTGGACGATTGTCAAATTGGAGTCTTCTGCTGCCTCCGCGACCTTCTCCGCCATCCACACGGGGAATCGGCCGTCAGTTTTACTGTGAACCACGCGAATTGGTGTTTTGACTGATTTCGCATTCGAGACATTGTCGTATAGGTTCGGGATAAGAAATGAAAAAGCGCTCGGCATCGATCCTTCATCAATGGCTAAGTCCCGAATGGAGGAAAATGCGCTAGCAAGCACAATCCCTTCGCTCGTCATTTCATGGTATTGGAGCGCATCGAGAAGCACTCCTGCGCCAAGGGAATATCCCAAAAGATAAGTTGGCAAACCAGAAGCTCGCTTTAGGAAGGCATTATGTGCGGCCTTCGAGTCTTCACGCAACGCTTCGACGGAGGGCTTTCCCGAACTGTCACCAAAGCCACTGTAGTCGAATATAAACGTAGAAAAATTGGCGTTATGGAGGCGTTCAATAGCAACTATCCAATTGGATAATGACTCCCGTTGCCCATGAAAAACCAGAACTGCTCCCACTGGGGAATCAGCTTGTATATACCAAGCCCTAATATTCCTTTCACCGACTGTAATGCTGACAGGCTCGTAGGCAATTTCGACATCAGTGGGTCTCTCATTCCCCATTGGTGATGTCGCAAACGTACTCTCAAGGGTTTGTGTGTGGCTCATGAACAAAGTTGCAACTAACGATGCGATTAACGTTATCGCTAGAGAGGCGCCAAAAAGCCGACGCATTGCTTTAGACATATAACTTAGCGTGACAGATTAAGATAGCGGCCGCCCTCCACGGGGCTCACAATAGCGACTTAACATAATGCCCATGCCCGAATATTGTGCCGCCGACGGACGCCAGCCCTCTCTGGAAAAGCGCCTATGCCCCCTCTTTAGCCCGGGCCCGACTTGCCCAATGGCATAGAAG
Organism: uncultured Myxococcales bacterium; assembly: GCA_963933695.1. Classification (GTDB taxonomy): domain Bacteria; phylum Myxococcota_A; class UBA9160; order UBA9160; family UBA4427; genus JAZXM01. Next base: position 3,208 of record CAWVXN010000131.1, read on the forward strand.
GGCTCGTAGGATGGGCCTTTGGAATTCCTATCGGCCTCGGCCTCTTCCAGGGAGAGGCCTGGCACCCCCTGCGTGGTCTGCGGGGGGAAAGGCGCATTGAGCCTAGTTGGTTCGGGCGGGTAGACCTCATCGCTGTGCTGGACTATCCGTCTGCCATGAGTTTACGCGGAACGGGAACGGGCGGGGCGATCAGTCGCGCAGTGGAAGCATTTCAAGTCCTCAACGGTGCCGGGTTTTTGAGCCTCGGATTCCTGCGCAGCCTGCGGGCGGCACAGGACAAGTTTGGATCTTCAAGTGCCAGCGGATTTTACGCTTCGGCGCTTCGGGAGCCTTCCTCGGTCGCGATTATCGACGATGTCGGGCAGTTGACCTACGGCGAACTCGACCGATCGACCAACGCGATTGCGCGCGGGCTCACTGAGGCCGGCGTCAAGGCGGGAGACGGTGTCGCACTCTTTGCGCGCAACCATCGGGGCTTCGTGCAAGCACAAATGGCCCTCGATAAACTCGGTGCCAACGTACTTCTGCTCAATACTGGTTTCGCCGCACCGCAGCTCGAAGAAGTGTGCAAGCGCGAAGGCAGCCAAGTGATTCTTTATGACGAAGAGTTTAGAGGCATCGTTGAAGCCGGAGAAGCCAGAAAACTCACTCGCTTTGTCACCTTTTCCGAGGACGGCGCGACTGAAAAAACCCTCGACGATCTCGCTGCAGCGCACGATGACTCGGATGTTGAGCCGCCCGCAAAACCCGGGCGCGTGACAATCTTGACGTCGGGTACAACGGGCACGCCGAAGGGCGCGCAGCGAGCGATCGCGAGGCCGGGCATCGATACGCTTGTTGGCTTATTTGGGCGCCTTCCGCTCGCCAGGGGAAAACGGGTTTTGGTTGCAGCGCCCACCTTCCATTCTTGGGGCGGGTTGCATCTGTTGCTTGGCGCACAACTCGGTAGCACGGTGATCCTGCAGCGGCGGTTTGAACCCGAGGCGACACTTGCCGCCATTCAGGAGCATCGCCCAGAAGTGCTCATCGTTGTGCCCGTGATGATGCAGCGCATTCTTGAACTCGACGCCGACGTCATCAGCCGTTACGACACTTCTTCGCTTGAAGGCGTGTGCGCAAGTGGCTCGGCATTGCCGGGCGATCTTGCCCTGCGCTGGATGGATACGTTCGGTGACAACGTTTACAACTTGTATGGCTCTACCGAGGTCGCACACGCGTCGATCGCAATGCCCGATGAATTGCGCGCTGCGCCGGGCACCGCGGGTCGCCCGCCGCGGGGAGTGATCGTTAAGATTCTTGACGACGAAGGACGCGAGGTCGAGAAGGGTGCAACGGGTCGGATCTTTGTCGCGAACGACACGCAGTTCGACGGCTACACCGGTGGCGGAAACAAAGAGATCATTGAGGGACTCATGTCGAGCGGAGACGTCGGACACTTTGATGACGACGGCCGTTTGTTCATTGACGGCCGCGATGATGACATGATCATCTCCGGGGGTGAGAACGTCTTCCCTCGCGAAGTTGAAGATCTTCTTTCAGACCACACCGACGTAGCCGAGGCCTCAGTACTGGGTGTCTCTGACGATGAATTCGGCCAACGCCTCAAAGCCTTCGTGGTATTGAAAGCGGGTATTGCTCCCAACGAATCCGCGCTCAAAGATCACGTGAAGGTAAATCTCGCCCGCTACAAGGTGCCAAGGGACATTGTTTTCCTTGAAACGCTTCCGCGGAATCCCACGGGGAAGGTGTTGAAGCGAGTTCTTCTGGAAGAGCATTGATTGGAAGGGCATTGATTCGAAGAGCATTGATCTGAAACACGGGATGCGCTCGTTCGCCGTTGTTTGTGGTCTGGCCCTGTGCGCAGTGCAAGTGTGTCGGGTTGGGTTTTCCGCGGAGGGAGGGGGTGGCCGACCAGGCCGTGGGCGATACCCGGGTCGCGGAATCCAATCGGCTCAAGATCCTCGTGCTTGATCACCGCATCGCGCAGCATGATGGTGTTCAGAAGATCGCAAAGCGTCGCCAATTTGCGGACGCCGCACTGTCCGGGAATTCGATTACGCCGCCGACGGGACACCGCTCCGCTCTCGAGAGCCCCTGTGTTCCCTCTTTAGCCTGCACCCTGCATGGCCAGGGCTGTAGGATGGGACTTTGGGATTCCTCTTCGCACTGGGCAAGTCGCAACGTATCAGTCGGTGGGTTTTTATCGGCGGAGTACCAAAGAGATCTATTGGGAAAATATTGAAGAGAGAGTTCCGGGTGACCTATCCCTCCTTAGAGGAGCAACTTGTTATCAATGGGGATAAATGTTTTGGCCTGGGCTGTGAGAATATCCGAGGTGAGTTTTGGTACGCCGTACACTTCAGCGTCGGTGTCAAAGCGCTGCTTGATCCGCTCAAGCAGAATGCCAAAATCGCCATCGCCGCTCAGCAGCACAATGGTGTCGCAATCGGGTGCCGCCTCGTAAATATCCAGCGCAATCCCAACGTCCCAATCAGCCTTGGTAGAGCCATCGCGCCGTTTTAATACCGGTTTGAGCTTTACGGTAAAGCCGATGGCGCGAAGGATAGCCTGGAACTGCATCTGCTTCGCATCACCTTTGTCAGTGGCATAGGCAACCGCACACACCAGCTCCCGGTCGGCGTTCGCCTGGGCCCAGAATTTGTTGTAATCGAAATTGGCCTGATAGGCCTGCCTGCAGGTGTAGTAGATATTTTGAACATCTACGAATATGCCAATTTTTTCCAAAGTTCGATCCTCGCGGGTGTTTATCGGTTTACACTAGCCACTCATCTTCACACAGTCTGAGTCAGACATGATACGAAGAATTCTAAAAGTATTTGGCATCGCATTTGTAGTTGGCCTTGCGGCGATCGCTGCCTTACTGGGTGAGGCCCATTGGCAGGTGCGCCAAGTCGAGCCGGCCCTGCCCACCGGGCAGGATATCGCGGCTGCGCTGGATAATGGACCGGACCCAGTTTCGATCAGCTACATCAATACCGCGACACAGGTCAGCCCTTTGGGGGCGATAGGACATGTGGGCGTGTTGATTGAATGGGACAGTGGCAAACGCCTGTTGATTGATACCGGTATGCCTGCTGAGCAGGCGGTTGCCTTCGGCAAGCCCATGGAACAAATATTGGATGCAGAGCCAGCCCAGACCTTTGGTGCCATTGACGAGCAGATAGGCCCAGCAGTGAACACCATTGGTGCCATCGCCTTTACGCATCTGCACAGTGATCATACCGATGGGCTTACCGGTATCTGCGCGGCGCAGCATTCGCCGGCCACGGTATTCCAGACCTCCTTGCAGCGCGATGAGCAGAATTACGGAACGGTCGGTGGAGAGAAAACAATTGCGACATCGGCCTGTGGGCGGGTGGTGCTGGGCGCCGAAACAGTCAAATTGGTACCGGGATATTCAGGTATTGTGGCAATCGCCGCAGGCGGCCACACAGCGGGCAGTACTATTTACGCCACCCGGCGCAATGGGAAAATCTGGGTATTCGCCGGTGACATCACGAATGATATGCACTCGTTGCACAACAACATCCCCAAGCCCTGGCTGTACTCCACCTTCATTGTGCCCGAGCACACCCGGCGGCAGGAACAGCTAAGGCTGTGGTTGGAAGCGCTCGATCAGCAGGCAGATTTTGTGGTGTTGGTGGCGCACGATATCGACGCCTGGAAGAGCAGCGAAATTCCCGCCTGGCGAAAAGGTGTACAACGCAAGACTTGAGCCCGGTTTATACGGCCGGCCCGGTGTGACGCTGCCGAAGACGGACACCACCCGGCCTCCAGAGGCCCTGTATTCCATCTTTAGCCTGCACCGGACATGGCCAAGGGTGTATTGGGATGCACCTTTGGAATTCTTATCCGCGGAGCGTTTATGGCTGTAGAGCAACCCTTTAAATTCGGCGAAATCGGGGATCTCTATGACCGATACCGCCCCCGGATACCGCGACGAAGGATTTGAAGGCTTGGTTTCCCTCTGCGGCAGCGCTCCTTACGACCGAATTCTCGAGATAGGCCGGGGTACCGGCCTGGCGACGTTGCCGTTGGCCAGACTTGGGAACGCAATGTCGTGCTTGGAACCCGGGCCCCGTCTCGCTTCCATCGCACGAAAGAACCTGGCTGAGTTTTCGGGCATCGATGTCGCCTGTGAGACTTGCGAGGCCTGGCCATGTGAAGTTGCCGCATTCGGCCGGGTCTTCTCGGCTTTCCGGCTCAGCAGCGCGAGCGGCTTCATGATGCAATCCCACGAGCGCTAGAGCGTTTCGGAGGAGGGATCGAGGTTTCTCACGCGGCCAATCTCTGCCTCGCAAAGCTCGCCCCGTAACGAGGCGCTGGGGCGGACCGGCTGGG